>DATLWQ010000300.1:0-10100 GCA_035576225.1 Fimbriimonadaceae bacterium
CAGTTGCACGAACCGCACACCACGCTCGACGGCTCGTGGAGCGTGGTGTGCGGTTCGTGCAACTGTACCACTGGGGCTGGGACAGCCACGGCACGAGCGAGTATGACGACCTCGTCCACTCGCTGCCCTTGCGTTGCCGACAGACAGAGGTGGCGGCCGCGGCGCTGATCAAGGACCTCAAGAGGCGGGGAATGCTGGACGAGACGCTGGTCGTGTGGGGCGGCGAGTTCGGCCGCACGCCGATGAACGAGGGGCGCAATGGTAGCACGTTCAAGGGACGCGACCACCATCCGCACGCGTACACCGTGTGGATGGCAGGGGGCGGCGTGAAGGGAGGTCTGACGTACGGCAAGACCGACGAACTTGGATACAACATCATTGAAGACCCGGTGCACGTCCACGACCTGAACGCGACGATCCTCTACCTGCTAGGTCTGGACCACACGAAACTCACCTATAAGCACCTGGGGCGCGACTTTCGGCTCACCGACGTGCACGGCGAGGTCGTGCACGGGATCGTGCGCTAGGGCGAGTCGATCGGCCAGATGTTGGTGAGGATCGTCTCTGGATCGAGCCTCTCGTCGATCATCTTTGCGAACGCCGTGCGTGTGGAGTCGGCCACGTAGACGGTCTTGTCGCCGGCGACGATGTGGATGCTCACGGAGTTGATCTCTGGGAGTTCTAGGAACACAGCGCGTGCAAACTCGATCGCGAGGCTTTGCGGCTTGTCCTCAGGCGAGGCGAGGCCGGTTACGGCAAGCGATTGGCCCCTCGGGTCGCTGCGCGCCGAGAGCAGTTTGCGCCCTACCGTGTACTTGGTCGCTAGAACGGCCTCGATCTGTTGGTCGGATTTGGTGCCCGGCCAGGCAGTCCGGGCAGGTTGCTGGACTTCCGCAGTGTCGGGAGTCTTCGGATCGGTCTGTTCCGCGACCTTGGGTGTGGGCCTGCCGATTTCGATCGGAGTCTGTACGAGCGTCTGCTTCTCTTGCGGGCGCGCTGTGCCGAGAGAGCGACCGTAGAGGAAGGTGCCCGTGCCGACGACGGCGATCAGAATGGCGATGACATAGACGTACTGTTGTGTGCGCGGTCCGCCCTGGGGGATGCCGAGTTGCTTGGCGGTGGTTGCGGCCTCCTGCTCGGACATGCGTCGCTGGACTGCCTCGAGTTTGCGGCGGTCGTTCTGCGACTCGGGCCGGAGGTCGAGCGCCATCTCGTACCACTGGGCGGACTGCTCGAGTTCGCCCTGTTCGGCATAGATGTCGCCGAGGAGCGTGTGCGCAGTTCCGTTGTTGGGGTAGCGCTTGAGGATGCCAAGGCAGACGTCGACCGCGTCCTTGTAGTCGCCGCGAATGCGGTTGAGGTTCGCCTGTGTGATCTCGCGGTAGACCTCTTGGTCGCTCCCTTCGCTGGCCGGGTCGTCAGAAAGCGGCGCGCCGCACTCGATGCAGAACGTCGCCGCTGCGTCGTTCACCTCGAAGCACTTGGGACAGACCTTACTTTGTTCCTGTGCTGCCAAACCCGCCGGTACCTCGCTCGGTGTCGTCCAACGAGTCCACGACCTCGAGAACGGCCTGGCAGACCGGGACGACGACCAGTTGGGCGATCCTCTCGCCAGCCTCAAGTCTAACAGTTTCCTGGCCAAGATTGATCAGGATCACACGGATTTCACCGCGATAGTCGCTGTCGATGGTGCCCGGCGTGTTCACCATCGTGAGGCCGTGCTTGTGCGCGAGGCCGGAGCGCGGGCGCATCTGTCCTTCGTAGCCGGCGGGGATCGCGACGCTCAGTCCGGTGCGAACCATGCGGCGCTGCATCGGCTGGAGTTCTACTGGCTCCGCACTATAGATGTCCATGCCGGCCGCGCCGGGAGTCTTGTATTCGGGCAGCCGTGCTCCCTCGTCCAGAGTCACCTTCACTCTTGGAGAGGCGTCCGTCGCGCCCGGGCCGGATCGCGTAACATTCATGGCATGAGGATCGAACCGCTGGGCGACGCCGCGTACATCGTGCGCGACCTCGGGGAGTCGCCCGCGTACCGGGTCGCGGAGTCGCTCTCGCGGCTCGCGGTCCCTGGGATCCAGGAGGTCAACGCGGCGTACACGACCATCGGCGTCTACGTCGATCCTGAAGAGTTTAGTCTGGATGCGTTGCGGGCTGCGTTGGATCAATCCACAACATACGAACATTCGACCGAGGCGAGGCGGCACTCGATTCCGGTCTGTTACGAACTCGGCGAGGACCTCGGGTCATCGGCCTCGGAACTTGGGGTCTCCGTTTCTGAACTGGTCGAGGCGCACACTTCGATGGACTATCTATGCTACGCGGTCGGGTTCGCGCCGGGGTTCGCATACCTTGGTCGACTGCCGGAGAGGATCAGTGGTCTGGCGCGCATGGCGTCGCCGCGTCTGAGGGTGCCTGCTGGTGCGGTGGCGATCGCCAACGACCTCACCGGGGTCTATCCGGGCGGGAGACCCGGAGGTTGGCGCATTATCGGCATGACGCCGCTGACGATCGTGGACATGAAGGACGACTATTTTCCGATCGCGGCAGGCGATCGGGTGCGGTTTTGCTCTGTGACGAACGAAGAGTTCGAGGAGAGAAAGGGACAACGATTATGAAGCGAGTCGACATCAACGTGGACATGGGCGAGGGGTTCGCTTTCGACGACGAACTGTTGCACATCGCGACGAGTGCGAACGTGTGCTGCGGAGCGCACGCGGGGTCGCCAGAACTGACTATGCAAACCGTCGAAAAGTGTCGACGTCTCGGTGTGCGCGTGGGGGCGCACCCGGGAGTGCCGGATCGCGAGAACATGGGTCGTCTTCCTTTGGTCTTGGAGGGCGACGATGACGCGGAGGCGCTGTTGCAGAGCCTTCGTGGGCAGATGCGCCTTGCATCTTGGGACTATGTGAAGGCGCACGGGGCTCTCTACAACGCGTGCGCTGTGCCGGGGCGCCCAGCCGATGTGATGGAGGCGCTCCTGAGGGAGTTTCCGCTGCCCGCCATGGCGATGCCTGGGACGCGGTTGGAGGAGGTGGTCAGCGGGCTCGGCTCGGATCTGATCCGTGAAGGTTTTGCGGACAGAAGATATACAGAGCGTGGGACGCTCGCGCCCCGGTCGGAGCCCGGATCGGTGCTCTCCGACCCTTCGGAGATCGCCGCCCAGGTCGTCCGCCTGGCCGCAAGGGTCGACTCGATCTGCATCCACGGGGACAGCCCAGGGTGCGTTGAGATCGCGGCGCTGGTACGGGAGACGCTGGTCGCGAACGGTTATGGGGTCGGGCCTTGAGGTTGCGCGTGACGGAACTGTTCGGGCACGCGACGGTGCAAGACGCGGGACGGCCGGGGCACCGCAAGTTTGGCGTTCCGCCGGGCGGCGCATTTGACACGGAGTGCCTTCAGATCGCAAACGCGCTCTTGGGGAACGCGGCGTTCGATCCGGCGATCGAGTTTGCGCTCGGGACGATGAGTTTTCGTTGCGAGGAAGGTGGGCGCGTCGCAGTCGTCGGCGCGTGTCCGCACTTTGTTGTCAACGGGGAACAGAAGCGTGGGAACGATGTCGTGGATTTGCTGTCATGCGACACCATAACTCTTGCGCCGCCGGTGGTCGGTCTGCGCACGTACGTTGCGCTTGCGGGCGGTGTCGCTTGCGACAAGATCTTGGGAAGCGCTTCGGGGAACGCGGTGCAGAAGGGCGATGTTGTCTCGTCTGTTGCGGACGCGACCCAGAGCGTGTCTTTTGACGCGCCTACGCCTTCGACTCTCAGTGACCGCGCTTTGCGCGTTATGACGACTTCGGACGAGGACGCGTGGACGCGCGAAACGTACGAAGTCACGAACCAGATCGACCGCGTCGGCCTGCGGTTGGACGGTCCTACGCCGAGCAACAGCGCCGAGGCAGGCGACAGCGAGCCGTCTGTGTTCGGGGCGGTCCAGTTGACCTCTGGCGGAGGGTTGATCGTCCACGGGCCGGACGGGCCGACGATCGGCGGCTACGTAAAACTCGGCGTGGTGATCCGCGCGGACCTCGACAGGCTGGGGCAACTGCGTCCTGGCGACAAGATCTCGTTCGAGAAGGTGAGGCGCGAGGGCGCCGAGCGCGCTTGGAGGGAGCGGTGCGAGCGGCTGCGCCAAACGGTGACGCGATGAGTGCGACGGAGCGGCAGATCGCGCTTCGGCAGCGGCCCGAAGGGAAGCACGTCATGGTGCAGAGTTGGCGGAGTCTGACTTTCCTGCACTGGACGTGCGACGTCGACGCAATCCAGCGGACGTTGCCCGACGGACTGAGCGTAGACACGTTCGAGGGGAAGGCATATGTCGGGCTTGTGCCGTTCACGATGTGCGGGATTTGCGTTCGTGGGATGCCGCCGATCCCAGGGACAGCGGCTTTCCACGAGACCAACGTGCGCACGTACGTCGTGGATGTGCGTGGTGACCCTGGCGTGATGTTCTACAGCCTCGATGCGTCGAGCGGGCTCGCGGTAATCGCCGCGCGAGCGTGGTACCGCCTGCCGTATCACAAGGCTGCGATGCGATTCGAGCAGGGCGAGGGTGTCGCGCGGTGTTCGTCCGCGCGCAAGTGGCCCGGTCCGGTGCCGGCGCGATGCGAAGTGGAAAGCCGGTTCGATGAGACGGAGTCGTTTGCTGAGCCGGGGACGCTGGAGTTCTTTCTGTTGGAGCGCTATGCGCTGTTTACTTCGTCTCGGGGACGGATATTGTGCGGCCGTGTGCACCACTCGCCGTACCCGATCCATCGCGCGGGGTGCGCAGTGTGCGAGGAGACTCTGATCAGCGCCGCTGGCGTTTCGAAGGACGAGGGGGCACCGATCGTACACTACAGTCCGGGCGTCGACGTCGAAGTGTTTTCTTTGACGGAGTGAGTGGTTCTTGCGCAGGCTAAAGCCTGCGGCTACCTCTGCGGCGGTTACTGCTGGCTGCGGCCGAGTTCTTCTATCTCTTGGATCTTGTGCCTAGCGCGGCCGGAGACGACGACGGTCAGTTCGTCGCCTGGCAGGAGGATCGTGCCTCCGCTTGGGACGATCTCTTCGCCTGCGCGCGTGACGGTGACGATGAGCGAGCCCATGGGGAGGCCGCTGTCCTTGAGTTCCTTGCTGTCGAGGGCCGAACCGCTTTCGACCGTGAGGTCGATGAGGATCGGTTCGCCGGCCTCGACCACCTGTGGGTCGTCGTTGCGCAGGTCGCGCGCGAGCAGTTCTTCGTAGATCGGTCGGCTGCCAAGGTGCTCGGCGACCCAATATGCCGCAAAACAGGCGATCAGAAGGGCGAGCAACTGGTCGTAGTTGGCCGTCATTTCGATGATCAAGACCGCGCCGGTGAGCGGCGCTCGGACCGAAGCGGCAAAGAACGCCGCCATCCCGATCACCGCGAACGCGGACGGCGATCCAGTGATGGCCGGCACCCACGCGTGGCCCATCTGACCGACGAGCAGTCCAGACGTCGCGCCGATCAGCAGCATGGGAGCGAAGATGCCGCCCGGTGCTCCGGAGCCGTAACTGGTGACAGTCAGCAGGAACTTGGCGACGAGCAGGCCGATCAGCATGGGCACAAACTGCACGCCGTTCCACTCGCCGCGCAGGAGGTGCTCGGCGGTCGCGTGTCCGCCGCCCGTGACTAGCGGCGTGAACCAACCGATGAGTCCGGCCGCGACGCCGATCACCGCGGGGCGGAACTTCGGCTTGAGTTTCGGCAACTTCTTAAAGCCGTCGAGCGAAACGATCAGGCCCTTGTTGAATGCGGCTCCGAGGACGCCGGCAACGAGCCCGACGACGAGCGCGACAGGGAGCGAGGAAAGGGGCGGCGCCTGGTAGTCGGGAACGAGGAAGCTGGGCAGTTGGCCGGTGGCCAAGCGCGTGACGACGCTGGCCATGACCGACGCGATAAGCGCCGTGCCGTAGGTGAGTGGCGAGAGTTCGCGCTGCAGTTCTTCGATGACGAAGAGGAAGCCTGCGAGCGGCGCGTTGAAGGCCGCAGCCAGACCTGCGCCCGCGCCGCCCGCGATGAGTTGCCCCTCCTGCCTCTTGGGGACTTTGAGGAACCCGGCGACGCCCTTGCCGACGGCGGCGCCCATCTGGACGGTGGGCCCTTCACGACCCATCGAGAGTCCCGCACCGAGAGACGCCACGCCGCCCGCGAACTTGACGATGATCACGCGGACCCACCGCATCTCGCGCAGATGCAGGAGCACGGCCTTGACGTGCGGAATGCCGGAACCGCCGGTCTCGGGGGCGAACCTCTGCATTACCCAGCCGGCGAAGAGTCCGCCGAGGCCGCCGAGGATCGGGATGACGAGATAGCCGGGAAGGTGGTTGTCCAAGAACCACGAGCGGACGAAGGTCCGAAGTTCTTCGACGCCGAAGATCGAATACTGGAAGACGACCGCGATGAGTCCGGCGACGACTCCTATGACAGCGGCACGGGCGAACTGCTGGTTTCGCCGCTCGCTCATGATCCGGCGAGTCCGACGTTCGCGCTTGAAGGCGACTTCACTCTGGTGTCCCGGATCGAGCGAGCCGTTGTGGTCGCCTGCTGACACTAATCTCCACGTTACCAGAACTCACCTTCACCCCGGATGGATGAGTCCCGTCGCGGTGGACGGCGCCAATCGAGCCTGGAAGCCGCGGTTTCCGCCCGTTCGAGCGTCGCGGGTCCTTGCGCGGAGGGCCCCGGCTGGGCCATAATCCACGTTCGGGCCGGAGGCATCGACATGGCGAAGAAGAAAGGCGAAAAGCGCGAAGTTGTGAGGCTCGTCTGCACCGAGGACGAGAAGCACTATGTCGTCACGTCGAAGAACAAGCAGAACACGCCCGACAAACTGGAACTGATGAAGTTCAACAAGAACCTCCGCAAGATGACGCTGCACAGGGAGAAGAGGTAGGCCATGCCGCTGCCGAAGAGAAAGCACTCGCACAAACGGACGTCCCAGGGCCGCACGCACTGGACGACGGACATGCCCGAGGTCACCGAGACCAAGAACATCAGCGGGGAGCCGCTGGCACTACGGCACAACGCCTCGCCCGACGGCTATTACAAGGGCCGCCGACTGCCGGGCTACAAAGACAAGTCGTAGGCTGGCACCGCCCCGAAAGGATTTGAGAGGGTCGCGCTTCTGCGCGACCCTCTTTTTTTGGCGCAGGCTAAAGCCTGCGGCTACGCAATCTACGAGATGGTGGCGCTCTGCGTTGGGACGAAGTTCGTGCAACGGCACGACTCTTCACCCCTCCCTAGCCCTCCCCCAAGGGGGAGGGGACGATTGGCGCCGCAGGAGCCGCACGCTCCATGAAGCGTGGCGAATGAGACCGTACGAGAAGAGCGGTGCCACAGGAGCGGCACCCTCCCCTTCGAGCTTGGTGGCACGAGAAACGACACCCCCTCCCTAGCCCTCCCCCAAGGGGGAGGGAACACTTGGACGGCGCCGCCCTGCACGCTTAATAGACCCGTACGTACTTCTCGTATTCGACTTGAAGCGTCTTTTTTTCTCCGGGTTTGACGGTGACCTCCCATTTCACGCTGCTGTTCGAGTTGAGTGAGTCGTTGTTGACCGGCATCGAGTCCGCCGTCCCGCCGTCGGAGACCTTCGTCGCCTTGCCGTTCGTCTGCCTGCTCACCCTCACCGTCGCGGGCTCCTTGCCGAAGTTTGTGAGCGTCACGGTGTCCTGGAACTGGATGAGGTCATAGACGACGTTCTTTTCTTCGCGGGCGTGGGAGACTCGCCCAATCTCTTTCGAATCGGAGGTCGCGTGGACGATGGTCGTACGGCCGAGCAGGATCTCCGCGTCGTCGCCGACGACGGTGTAGGGCATCGGCGCTTGACCGACGAGTTCGCCCTGATGGACGATCATTGCCGGGGCATCGGTCCAGGGAAGGGTGGTTTTGTTGGGCAGCACCAGGGATCGAAGGACGGTCGTATCGCCGCTCATCGTTCCTGTGTCGGCGGTGTAGACGAAGTCGTAATCGGCCTCAGTCTCTTGGATGACGAAGTAGGACCTGTCGGCCAGATTCATTGAAACGCCCTTGATCGCGTAGACGAAGAGTTCGTTGTGCTCTGAGGCGGTGGCTTGAAAGCCCAGTTCAAGTCTTGCCTTGTCTTTTTCTCTGGTGGTCAAAGTCGTGTCGGACGCATCATAGGGCACGCCCTGAATCGCGCCCGGTCCAAACCCTGCGCCTCCCATGCCTGCTCCTCCGCCCGCGCCGAACATCGGCCCAGGAGACGACTCCGGAAAAAGAGTCGGTGGGGGCGTGTAACTCTGCGCCAGGGTAAAGATCCTTCTCGCTGCGTTTGTGAGCGGATCCTCCGAGCCGAGTCTGCTGACGACTGGGAATCCGCTGACCATGCCAAGGTCGATTCCCTTGAAGTCGCCGATCCCGTTCATGACAGTGGCACGCATCGTTAGTTTCGCGCGGCGCGGATCGCTGACGTCGATGTAGTACGCCGGGCTCCAGGGGAGCCCTTTGATCAAGCCAACGACGTAGACCTTTCCGGGCGTGTTGTCGGTCGTGCGTATGCGCAGCACCGGCGTTCGCACTTTGGTTTCAAACTGGGTGTTGGCCGTGGCAGGGTCGAGGCTGACCGCCTGCACCCAGTTGCGCGGGATCGTCTGGAGCCTGCCCTTGACCTCCATGGTCAGCATCTGCGCGCTCATCGATCGCAGCAGGCCCCTGACCGGATACATCTCCTTTACACCCGGTTGCATAACGCTGACCTCGACCTCATTGCCGACATTCAGATAGAGCAGGTCACTGAGGGTGCCCGCGTCACGCTTGATCGATTCGTCGTCGATGTAGGTGAGGGTCACTTCCGAGACGTGGGTGTTCTTGGCCGGGGCGAACCAGAGCGTGCCTTCGGTGGCGCCCTGCGGTTCGCGGACGTAGACCTCCTCTGAGGCGGGCAGGTCGATCTCCTTGAGGACGAACCCGTATCCATTGCGGAACGCCGTCATTCCAACGATCTTTGGCTCGACGAAGGTGAGTTTAGGGCCGACCAAAGCGAAGCAAGCAAGTGTCGCGATCATTTTTCCTCCAAACACTTGAAGGACGAGCGACGGCGGCTTTCGGGTCGTTGAATGCCGCGCAAGGTGCCCTCCAAGAGTTGAGACTACGACTGGCCTATGAGTTCGCGGGCGTTGGCTAGGGCGGAGTCGCCGACCTTTTCGCCTGCCAGCATTCGTGCGACCTCACTGATCCTTTCATCGCCCTCCAGGGCAGTGACCGATGTTGAAGAGCGGCCACCGACTTCGGCCTTTTCGATGCGGAAGTGGGTGTCGGCGCGGCCAGCGATCTGCGGCAGGTGGCTGATCGCTATGACCTGGTAGTGGGCGGCGAGTTCGTGGAGCTTTCCTGCGGTGACGCCGGCGGCGCGCCCACCGAGGCCGGTGTCGACCTCGTCGAAGACGAGGGTCGGCACTCCCGCACGGCCCGCAGAGGCGACCTTGATCGCGAGCATGAGCCGCGAGATCTCGCCGCCGCTCGCGACCTTTGCTAGAGAGCGCGGAGGGTCGCCGGGGTTGGCGCAGAAGAAGAACTCGACCGAGTCCGCGCCGTCCGCTGACACGGGCTTGGGCGAGATTCTTACTTCGAACTCGGCCTTCTCCATTGCGAGTTCGCGCGCTTGCTTGGTGACGACAGAGGCGAACTCCTTGGCGGCCTTGTGGCGACGTGCTGTCAGGGCTCCGGCTTTCGCATTGAGGTCTTTCTCTGAGATGGCTAGCGATGCGATCAGTTCTTTTTCGCTCGTGCCGCTCTGTTCGAGCAGCGCGAGTTCTTCTTGTGCGTTTGACAGGAACGCGAGGACGGCCGATTCGTCCTCGCCGTACTTTTTTCGCAAGCGTTTGAGTGAGTCGAGGCGGCCCGCCGCTTCCTCGAGCGCTCCGGGATCAGTCTCGAGGTCGTCGCAGTACCTGCGCAGCGCGCGCACGGCCTCTTCGAGCGCGAACGCCGACTCGCGCAGTGGGTCGACCACGGCCTCCAGTTCCGGGTCGAGGGAGCAACACGCCTCCAAAGCGGCGAGCGACGCTCCGATCTGTCCGCTTGCGCTCGACTCGGCTTCGTCCAAAGAGTTCACGGCGTCTGTGGTCGCGGTCACGAGC
>DATLWQ010000301.1:0-2715 GCA_035576225.1 Fimbriimonadaceae bacterium
ACTAACGCGACACAAAGAGAATTCGGTGAACTGTTCCGTCTTGACGAAGACCTTGGCGAGATCACAGCAGAGATCGCAAGTAAGGCGCCAGAACTCAAGCCGTACATATGCGCCATCCCTGGCCTGCGCGTCATGAAGCCCAGCGACGTTGTCGAGGAGACCTTCTGCTTTCTCTGCACGGCAAATAACAACCTCAAGCGCATCCTCCAGATGGTCCGCGCGCTCGCTACCGAAGGCGAGCCGATGGACGAGGTTGAGGAAGTGACCGTCCATCGCTTCCCGACGATAGAAGTAATCGCCGCGCTTGACGAGCATGAACTCAGAGCCAAGGGCTTCGGCTACCGCGCCAGGACGATCCCCTCCATCGCGCGACAGATCGTTGAGCGCGGTGGCGAAGAGTGGCTCAAGAAGCAAAAGGAGGCTCCGTATGCAGACGCGCACAGGCGCCTCACCGGGATCGCCGGCATTGGCCCAAAACTCGCCGACTGCATCTGTCTCTTCGCTCTCCACCACACAGAAGCGGTACCCGTCGATACGCACCTCTGGCAAGCCGCCACTCGCCACTATTTTCCACAGTGGAAGGGGAAGTCGCTCACGGACGTGCGTTACCGTGCGGTCGGCGACCACTTCCGCGACCGGTTCGGCGCGCTCGCTGGCTGGGCGCACCAGTACCTCTTCTACGACAACATGATGAACTGGCGCGAATACCGCAAGAGGTAGCATGACGCGAGTGTCGAAGGCCGTCGTGCTCGTCGCGCTCGTCTCTTTCGCTGTCGTGCTCTCCCAGGAGAACCACAGGCAGTGGGGCCCACCGCACCACCTCTGTGACCTCGATGACGCTGACGTCCGCGAGAGTTCCGGCATCGCCCCCAGCCGCATGTCCGATGGCGTCTACTACACGCACAACGACAGCGGCGACACAGCGCGGTTCTTCCGCTTTGACCGCAAGGGCCATGTCAGCGGCGTCTACCTCCTCGATGGAGTGAACGCCATCGACTGCGAGGACATTGCGAGCGCAATCGTCGACGGAACACCGTACATCTACCTGGGCGATATTGGCGACAACTTTGAGCACAGAAAGTCGATAGCCGTCTATCGCACAAAGGAACCATCACAGGCGGGTGACAACACGCTCGAAAAGTTCGACTCCTACACCATCAAGTACCCCGATGGCCCGCACAATTGCGAGGCCCTCTTTGTCACACAAAGCGGCGATATCTGGCTTGCGACGAAGGAGGCCGGAGGCATCACCCACGTCTACCGCCTGCCAAAACCAGCCAAAAGTGGAACGTACGTGGTACAGCACGTCGCTGACGTGGTCACGGATACGGGCGGACTGGGCGGAAAGCTCGTAACCGGAGGAGACATATCGCCAGATGGAAAGCACGTCGTACTGCGAACCTACACGGCCGCTATGGAGTTCGATGTCCCGAGCGACATACAAGGGTGGGTCAAGTCGACCCCGCATTTCGTCCGCCTCGCGGTCGAGCGCCAGGGGGAGGGCATCTGTTATAGCAGGGACGGGCACAGCCTGCTCACGACGAGCGAGTTCGCCCCGTGCCCAGTCACGGTCCTCTCTCTCGAGGGTCCTTAGCCCCGAGCCTGCTCAGGTTCCACGGCCAGGCTCCGCGAACCTACTGTACGGTTTACGACAGGTTTTCCCCGTATTTTTCGCGGGTAAATTAGTCCCTCGCGCCCAGGTGGGCGCTCCCCGCAGGAGGTTTCCGAATGCGTAGGTTTGCGAACTGGGGCCTTGTCGTCGGAGCGTTCTTGACCATCGCGTCAAGCGCGGCCGTCCAGACAAAGCCCGGACAAGAGACCAAGGTCCGTACGGAGTACGAAAGGATTCCGTACGAGGTGAAGTACGTTTTCGACCGTGAGATGGGCCAAGGGCGCATCACGAAGGTTCAAAACGGCGTTGACGGCGAAGTACGCCGCGAGATCCTCATCTCTATGCAAGACGGAGAGATCGTTCAAGAGGCGCTTCTCAGGGAAGACGCGACCGACCCGGTGCCAGCGATCTTCCACATGGGCAAGCCGAGCAGTCGCGCGATTTCGCGCGGCACCTACACGAGGGCCAAGGTCATGGAAATGGAGTGCACGGCCTACACGCCGCGCGCTGGACGGAAACACCCGACGTACACCACCCGCACCGGCACCAGGGCGGAGTACGGCGTCATCGCGGTCGACCCAGAGGTCATCCCGCTAGGAACGCTCATGTACGTCGAAGGCTACGGCTTTGGGATCGCCGAAGACACCGGCAGTGCGATCAAAGGGAACATAATCGACGTGTGCATCGAAAGCAGGAAGGCGGCCCTCGACTGGGGCAGGAAGACGGTGAAGGTTCACATCTTCCGCAACCAGGTCGAAGTCCCCGAGACGTCCTCCGACAGTTCGGGCTAAGCACGGACAAGCGGTTCGGGCAGCACTTCCTCGCGTCTCAGCGCGTCGTCGACGCGATCGTCGCTCGCTCGAGGGGAGCAAGAGGCTTCCTCGAAATCGGCCCTGGCGTCGGAGTGCTCACAGAGCCGCTTTGCTCGCTGGGCCAGGTCGTTGCAGTAGAACTCGATGCACGGCTGTTGTCTGCACTTGTCTCGGTGGCGCCTTCGGCGCGGATCGTCAACGAGGACGTGCTGAAATGCGACCTTAGCGATCTTCTGGACAGCCTGCCAGAGCCGCGCTGTGTCGTCTCCAACATGCCGTACAACATAACCG
>DATLWQ010000302.1:0-6247 GCA_035576225.1 Fimbriimonadaceae bacterium
AAGGACGTGCGCTCCGCGCCCACTCAGACGACGGTACCGGCGCCAACGATCCTCGCCGTGACGGCCGAGGACAAGCGCGTCCCGCTCAACAACTTGCGCCGCATCATGGCCAAGCGCACGCAGGAGAGCAAGCAGACCGCGCCGCACTTCTACGTCACAGTCGAGGTTGACGTAGAAAAGATCCTCGCACTACGGGAGTTCTTCAAAGAGGAGGAGAGCGGGAAGGTCAGCGTCAACGACTTCGTGGTCAAGTCGTGTGCGTTGGCGCTCGTGCAGATGCCGCAGGTCAACGCGACGTTCCAGGGCGATTACGTGCTGCAACACGGAGCGGTGCACGTCGGTGTCGCCGCTGCGGTGGACGAAGGCCTGCTCGTGCCGGTCATCAAGAACGCCCATACCCTGACCCTGCGACAGATCGCAGACGCTTCGCGCAGTTTGGTGGAGAAGGCGCGCGACGGAAAACTGCTCCCGGACGAGATGGACGGCAGCACCTTCAGCATCAGCAACATGGGAATGCTCGACGTCGACAACTTTGCAGCCATCATCAACCAGCCCAACGCGGCGATCGTGGCGATCAGCACCGCCAAGCCGCGCGTCGTGCCGGTCAATGACGAAGAGGTCGAAATTAGGACGATGATGAACATCACCGGCTCGTTCGACCACAGGGTGGTCGACGGCGCAACTGGCGCGCGCTTCATGAACGTCGTGCGGGACTACCTGCAGAACCCGACCCGGCTGCTCAACTAGAGCATCGACTTGAGGACGCGGCAGAACGCCGACCCCGCTTCTTGGAGCGCTGCTGGTCCTAGCATGCTGTAGGAAAGCACTACTCCGCCATCGCCGGTTCCGGCGGAGTTCAGATAGCGACAGGGCATGACGGCTGTCTTGCTCTTTAGTGCCCTCCTGAACAGCTCTTCGCCATCGACAGGTTCTTGTGTCTTGACATGGACGCAAAACCCACCCGAAGGCAGTGCAAAGTTGCACTCTTCTGGGAGGCTTGCCGAAAGGACTTCGCACAGCGCTTCGCGCCGTCTCCGATATTCACGGACTATGCGCACAAGATTGGACTGGAGGCTTCCCGACTCAAAGTACTCCGTCAAGACCAGGCGCTGAGGCTTGGCTAGCGCATGCCCTTGACGGAACACAGCCCTCATGAGTCCCAGTCGCCCTGCCGGTGACACCGAAACGAACGACATGTGCAGTCCTGGCGCGACGCAGAACTGCAGTGAGAACTCCGATGCACAGAGGTCGGCTGGCATCAGCGACGATAGAAGCGGCGGCTGATCGTCGTCGAAGGCAAGGACCGACATCGAAGTGCGCTCGATCAATTTGACGCCATAGCGAGTCAATATCTCTGCCGCACGTTTGCGGTTTGTGCGGCTCCACCGGACTCCGTCCCCAAAGCCGAAGTTCGGTGCGGCGACAAACGCCTTCGGCTCTTCCTTCTGGCACGCTTGCTCGAGAGCCCTAGTGTCGATCCCGTCTGAGGCCGTCGGCACGCCCACAGCGCGATAACCGTGCCGGTGGTAGCGAACGGCGGCATTCAACGAGTGCGGCTCCTGAATCGCGATCGTCGAGCCCTCCGGTGCGAACAATGGCAGGAGCAGAGTCAAGGCGGGGTTCACTCCCGACACAGGAACGACAGAGTTCGCGCGGAACTGCAGCCCGTAGGGCCGCGCAAAGGCCACGAAGGCCCGTCCCAATCGATGGTCTGCGATCTCGTCGGGAAAGTAGAACGACCACGATTTGTCCTCACGGAGCACTTGCGTACACGCGAGGTACTGGTCCACGTCGAACAAGCGCGGGTCGGGCACAGGGGACGCCATCGAGCGGACGTTCATCCTCTCGCAGATCCTCTCGAACTCCGCGAAGGGCCCCTTGGTGACGAACGACATTAGGCGGTCGATGCCGGCGTCCTCCTCCGCAATCGGCACGACGACGGTGCCGCGCCTTGAGCGCGACTCGACGATACCGATCTTCTGCAACTCTTGGTATGCCTTGTGGACGGTCAGGCGCGAAACGCCCAACTCCTGTGCAAGCGCGCGCACTGTGGGCATCGGATACCCAGGCGCCATCGCGCCTGTCGCGACCAGCGATCTAACCTGTTCGACGATCTGCCGGTAGACGGGACTGGCGGCCGCAGCATCGACTGAAATCTTCAGCACAAACTGGAAGTACAGTCCTGTAAGCCCAGAAGTGTCACAACCTCTTCTTTCGACGTTTCAACAAGAGCCCGGAACCAAGGGCAAGCACCAATAGCGACGCGGGCTCCGGCACCGGACCGAACGTAAAGTTGTTCGGCTGCGCCAGACCGCCACCACTGGCAAATGTTCCGATAAGGGCACCGGTCGTCGCATCGTACTTGTTTATGACGCTGTTGGCAAATGATCCAACGAGCAGTGTCCCGTCCGGGGCGATCTCCTGCCCCTGCGTCGTCCCCAGTCCGGTGATGAAATTGCTCTTGAAGAGACCTGTCACGCCGTCGTACCGGATGACAGTCCCAGTCAGGAAACTGTTGACGTAGACGTCGCCATCGGCACCGCGCCGGAGGTCGAGCGGACCGCTCAGGTTCACACCCGCGAACGTACCCTCGAACGACCCGTCGGGCCTGTACTTGCGGATCGTGTTCGTGCCCCAACTAGATATGAACAGTGAGCCGTTCGGATCCCAAAAATGACCGTCGGCTCCGCCAGGAACGCCTCCCTGCGTGAAGAATCCCTGGAACGCACCGGTAGTCTGGTCGAACTGCACGAGCCCGTTGCTATTGCCAAACTCGGCCGCGAATAGCGAACCGTTATGGAACGTGAGGTCTCCGGGAAAGGCAAAGGTATATCCGCTCGTAAAGACCCCGAGGAATGCGCCGGTGGTACCGTCGTATCGAAGGACGTTACCGGTATCTCTACTCGAGACGTAGAGGTTCCCGTCTGGCCCAAAGATGATTCCTTGGGGCCTGCTGAGGCCCCCCAGGCCCGAAGGGACGAAATCGCCAAGGTACGCGCCGGTCACACCGTCGTACCTCTTTACGGAGTTTGTATTCTGGCTGCTGACGAAGAGGTCTTGTGCAGCCACGGCGGAAACGACAATGAAGCAAAGAAGGAGTGTTAAAAGTCCACGGACGTATGTTCTCATCTCAATTACCAAGCAAACGAAATTAGTGCAAGGACGCGAACGCGCCCTCACGCACATTAAACGCAGACACGCGGGATGACAAACACGCGAAAGTAGACCGGACAATGAGGCCAAGTATTAATGTCAGGCCTGGACGGTGAGCGACTGGCTTAGGACTGAATGCAGTGTGGGACCGGACGTGGACGAGCGGGAAGCAAGCAGGTGGATCGCATCGACCCTCAGGCTCCCGATCTCACCGACGGTCGCCATCTTGAGCGCACGTCCCATCTCGGTCCGGGCGCGATCGTCGAAGCGCCGCAGCGCACCGATTTCGACCACGGGCTCAAAGGGCTTTTCATCCATGGCGGTCTGTACGTTGCCGATGCATTGAACGACGTCCTGTCTCAGTGCGGTCATCCTCTGCACGTCTCCAGCGAGGCCGAGCCAGGCGGACTTAGGCATGGTCGCATTGGGAGAACCTCCCGCGCCGGAGACCGTGAGCACCATCGGCGCGTGCCGCGAGGCGACGCCGGCAAGGATCGGTTCGATTCGGGCCATTGTCGCGGGCGACACCTCTCCGACGGTCGCGAGCAAGAGCGCAATCTCACCAGGAGGAACCCACCGTATGACGTCAGACCCGGCCCTTCGCCTGATCTGCATCTGGGCCTCCTTGATGCGTTCCAACAAGGAGGGGGGCAAGGGGACGCCGATCCAACATCGGTTGAGATCTTGCACTGCCCTATTGTGACAGGGCCCGGCCGTGTTATCCGCAGAGCTTTTCGCGCAGGGCGTCGGCTCGCTCGAGGGGCACCAGCGCAACGACCATGTCGTCGGCGTGAAGGACCGTCTCGGGCGTGATCGGCATGCCTTGGCCGTCGCGAACGGCATAGACGACGAAACTGTCGTCCGGGAGATCCATGTCGGCCATCGTCTTGCCGACGAGTGGCGATCTGGCCGAGAGCACAATCTCGACGATCTCAACGTTTCCTCGGTGCAGCGCGCCGACCGGGACAAGGTCGTTGCTGGAGATCTGCTGCACGATGAGGTTGTAGATGATCGCCGTCGCACTGACGGTCTCATCGATCCCGATCTGGCGGAACGTCTCCTCGTGGCTGGGGTCGTTGACCCGGGCGATCACCCTCTTAATCTTCCAGACCTCCTTCGCCAACTGCGAAACCACAAAGTTGTCCTCGTCTTCGCCCGTCACGGCGACGATGACATCGGCACGGTTGAATCCTGCGTCCCCCTGGGTATAGATCTCGCAGCCGTCACCATGCATCACATACTCGTCTCCGAGCATGTTCGCGAGTTTGCCTGCAGTCGAGGCGTCCTTTTCGAGGATGATCACCTCTTCGCCGCGAGCGATCAGCCTCTTGGCCAGTTGGATGCCCACGTTACCGCCACCGATGAGGATCACGTACATTGTTAGATCTTCAACTCCGGCGCCAGGATGTTGTACTCGTTGATCGGAAGGTACGGTTCGTCGGTCAGCCAGTGCCTGCACATGCCAGAGAGCAGCGCGCTCGCGTTGATGCAGAAGAGGCCCATCTTGCGGTAGGCGTCGGCCCGCTGGGGATCAGCGACCTTCACGCAGACCTTGTCGAGTTTGTACTTGCTGCGCACGACGTGAGCGGCCATCAAGTTCGTGTTGTCCCCGCGCGTGACGGCGAAGAACGCGTCGGCCTTCTCGATCCCCGCTTTGGAGATGACGTCCTCGTCCAGGCCGTTGCCGAGCACGATCCGGCACGGATACTCCTTGCCTAGCCTTCGTAGCGACTCTGGGTTACGCTCAATGATCGTGACTTTATGGCCACGAGAGGAGAGTTCTAGGGCAAGGGTCGCACCGGTGCGTCCACAGCCTAAGATGACGACGTTCATGAAGGCGTCCACGACTATACCCCCCGCTCTCCGAGGGCCCTAGCCACCGTTTCCTGGCCCACGTCGGTGCCGTCGTCCATCAGCACGTAGAAGGCCGCCGTGCCTGTCCCGGCCCACTGGCCGACCCTTGCACCAACGATGTCGACGCCGACGGCAGACAGTTGCCGCGAGAGCCTGAACGCGAGCCCCCGCCCCCTAGGCGCTTGGACCTCGATGATGGCCGGGCGTCCTGGCAGGAGCCGGTATTCCAGCACCTGCTGGTGACGCTCAGGGTCTTTCTTGGACAACCGTATCAGAGCGTCTACCTCTTCGCCGCCCGCGATCACAGACTCGATCTGCGCGGCGATGCGCGATGCCTTGCGCTTTTGGATCGGCCGACCAGAAGAGGACGCAGTAATCGTGTCGAGCGCGACAGGAACCTCGCCTTCGGAGGTCGATGCGCGGATCGATACGATACTGACGTCGTTCGCATACAGCACGCCGAGGATCCTACTGAGCACACCTGGGGCGTCGCGGCAACAGACCGTTACGTCCGTGCCACCGACCTGCGGCACGTCGTGGAAGACGACAGAAACCGAACCCTCCAACGCAGACCTGTACAGGCCGTAGTGCGCAAGGGCGAGCGAAGGATCGGTGCTGAAGAGGTAGTTCGACGGCATCGCCTCCAAAAACGCCTCGTACTCCTCGTGCGGGACATCGAGCCCCTTCGACTGCCGCAGGAGCCTCTGGCGCGTCAGCGCACTGTCTGCAGTAACGGTCTCGTCGGTCGTCAAGAGCGCGAGCGTCCGTTCGTAGAGCGTCTGCATAAACGTCTCGTGCGCCGGCGTCCACGTTCCTGCGGCGACAGCGTTCACGTCGGCCCAAGTCAGCGCGGCAAGCATCGCAAGGCGTTCTGGGCTCCCGACGAGCGCTGCAAACTCTTGCACCGTATCGGGGTGCATCACGTCGCGCATTCGGATGAAACGGCCGAATTCGAGGTGGTTGCGAACAAGCCAGCACACAGCCTCCCGTGTCGCTCTGTAGACGTCCCAACGGTCGCAAACCTTGGAGGCGACCTGTTCTCCGACCTCTGCGTGGCTGTCCTCCGACTCCTGGCGGCCAACGTCGTGGAGCAGCGCGGCGAGATAGAGCGGGCCGAGATCCTCGATGCCCGCGAGAACGGGGGCGATAAACGAGTCCTGCGGGGGACTGTCGAGGTGACGAACGACACGCAAAGTGTGCTCGAAGACCGAGTAGTCGTGCGACGCGTCGACGGGCATCA
>DATLWQ010000303.1:0-14382 GCA_035576225.1 Fimbriimonadaceae bacterium
GCTGATCGTGGCGGGCTTGGACACGAGCCCGTTGCGCGACTACCGGGAGGTCGCTGAAGGGCTCGGAATGGACACCCTGGTTGAGGCCCATTCGCTGGAGGAGGCGGAAACGGCACTAGAGACCGGCGCGACTCTGGTCGGGGTCAACAACAGGGACTTGACCACGTTCGAGACCGACCTCGCGGCGACCGAGAAGACGGTGCCGAAGATCGCCTCGAGGGCGACCGTCGTCAGCGAGAGCGCCTTAGCCAGCCACGAAGACGTGCAGCGGGTCGCAGCGGCCGGGGCACGGGCCGTGCTGATCGGAACGACGTTCTGCAGGGCCCCGGACGTAGGTGCCAAGGTGCGGGAGGTGATGGGCTGGTGACGCGGGTCAAGGTCTGTGGCATTACGAACCTCGACGACCTGGAGGTCGTGCTGGACGAAGGCGCCTCAGCGGTCGGCTTCGTCCTCGAACAGGGCAGCCCGCGACTGGTCGGCATGGGAGACATCGCAGACCTCCTGTCGGCGGTGCCCCCCTATGTAGCGCGAGTAGCGGTGATGGGGCCGTTCGCGCCGGGCGGGCACCTGGCAAGTTTCGACGCCGTGCAGGCCATCGGTGTTGAGCGGACTCGGCTCGAGGCGAGCCAGAGGGCCGTCGCTGTCTACAGAGTCGGCTCCGGTGAGCCGTTCCCGGATCCAGAGGAGGTAGACGCCGTCCTTCTGGACGCGTTCTCGGCGGGCGAATACGGCGGTACGGGCAAGCGGATAGACTTCCGATCGGCCCGGGCGGCGATGGCCGAATCGACGCGGCCAGTGATCGTCGCAGGGGGCCTCGATCCGGACAACGTCGGCGAGGTCGTCAAGGAACTGCGGCCCTACGCGGTCGACGTCAGTAGCGGCGTCGAGTCCGCGCCCGGAAAGAAGGATCGTGGGGCCGTCCGGGCGTTCATTCAGGCCGTCCGGGCAATGGATCGACAATTGAGTGAATAATCACTGTGGCAGGCACGATTTTTGCCCTGCCTGTGTTGCAACTCTGCGGCGGGTCTGTCAGCCAGCCCACGTTTACGGACTGACTGGTATACTCGCCCCGCATTTTTACTGGAGGCAGGTCTAATTTGAGCCTTGTCATAGAAACAAACAATCTAACGAAGACATACAAGTCGAAAGGAGGCCGTCCGATTGACGTCGTGAAGGACCTTGACCTTCGCGTGGAGCGTGGCGAGATCTACGGCTTTCTCGGCCCGAACGGGGCGGGCAAGACGACGACGATCAAGATCCTTCTTGGCATCATCCACGCGACGCACGGCGAGGCGAAGGTTCTCGATAAGTACGCGGGCGATATCGAAGCGCACAAGAAGCTCGCCTATCTCCCCGAGCGACCCTACTACTACGAGCACATGACAGGGCTCGAGATCATGCACTTCTACGCGTCGCTGTTCAGGATCCGCGACGACAAACTCTGCAAGGATCTACTCGAGCGGGTCAACCTCCAGAACGATATGAACCGGCCGATCGGCGAGTACTCGAAGGGTATGCAGCAGCGCGTCGGCCTGGCGCAGAGCCTGCTCAACGACCCGGAACTCCTGTTCCTCGACGAACCAACCGGCGGCTTAGACCCGCTCGCGCACAAGGAGGTCCGAGACCTCATCCTCCAGTTCCGCGACGAGGGTCGCACGGTCTTCATTTCGAGCCACGAACTGAGCGAGGTCGAGCGAATTTGTAACCGCGTGGCCATCATCAACAAGGGCCGCGTCATCAAACAGGGCAACCTGGTCGAACTCCTGACGGGCGCTAGGGTCGAGATGGTCTTCCGCGGACTGAGCCCCGACAAGGCGAAGGAGTTCGCCTCTGGAGACGCCGTCATATCCTCGAGCGGCGACACGGTGACCGTCGACATGGCCGACACGGGCGAGACGAACGGGATCGTCGACGCCGTCCGGTCCGCCGGAGCGAGCGTCGTTAGCATCGTCCCGCGCAGAATGAGGCTGGAAGACCTCTTCGTCGAGTCGGTGCGCGAGGTCAACTCGCCCGCGACTGCCGAGGTGACGGCTTGAACATCATCCTATCGATCGCGAAGACGACCATCGGTGAGGCCGTCCGTCGCAGGATCCTGCTCGTCATTCTTCTGATCGGCACGCTCTTCCTGGTCGTCGCCCCCAGCCTCAACATGCTGACCGCACGTCAGGAGACGACGGTCTTGAAGGGGTTGACCCTCGGCGTCATCCAGATCACGAGCGCCGTCATCGCGCTGGTCCTCACCGTCTACATGCTCCCGAACGAGGTCGAGCGCCGGACGATCTACACGATCCTCTCCAAGCCGGTTCAGCGCTGGCAGTTCCTGCTCGGCAAGTACCTGGGTGCGATCGGCGCACTCGGTCTGATGATCGGCCTCATGACGTTCACGCTGTTGTTCGTCTACGCGGCCATGCAAGGCGATAAGAAGCCTCCTCTGCCCATCAGCCTGTTCATCGCCGACCTCATCGCGCTCGTCGCCATGACGGGCCGACTGAAGGACAAGGCCATGGGCCAGGTCGTCATCGGGATCATGGCGGCTGGACTCATGGGAATCCTGATCTGGCTCGGCGTACAGTCGGACCAGTTGGACACGTTCAGCGAGTTCGCTCGCACGGGCGCGATGTTCTACGTGCAGATGTGCCTGCTCGCTGCCGTCGGCGTGTTCTTCTCGACCTTCGCTTCGCCGGTTGTGAACTTCTTCCTCTCGGGCGGCGTATACATGGTCGGTTCGCTTTTCAACACGCTCTTCGACTCGGTGAGCAAGAACGCGGACATGCCGACGTTCGCAAAGTACGCTGTCAAGACGATCCAGTCGATCGTGCCGAACTTTCAGAACTTCAACGTGCAGAACTCCGTCGTCAACCCGACGCAGATTATCCGCGGCGAGGCGTTCCACTATATCAACCTCGCGGGGTACGGCATCGCCTATATTTCGATCCTCTTGATCATCGCGATCTTGATCTTCGACAAGAAGGAGGTTTAGGCGATGAAGGCCAAGAAGTCGATCGCCCTTCCGCTTCTGATCGTCCTGATCGTGTTCCAGGGCTGGATGCAGAACGTGCGGATCTTTCCGTACTGGCAGAAGTACTACTCGCCGCGCACTGACAGCGACCTGAGTTCGCTGTCTCCGGACCAGTTGTTCTTCGCCTTGGCGGGTTTCCGCGAGATGATCGCGGGCCTGCTGTGGGTCCGCGCAGACTCTTATTTTGACGAAGGCAACTACGACGCGATCCTGCCGATGATCAGGATCGTCACGATGCTCGATCCCAAGCAGCTCGACGTCTACACGACGGGTATGTGGCACATCGCTTACAACTTCACGGACGAGGCGAACAGGTCGGACAGGCGCTACATCGCACCGGCGCTCGCGCTCGGTGAAGAGGGCTCACGGCTGAACGACTATACCTACGAGATCTATTTCGAGACGGGGTTCATTTGGTACAACAAGGTCGACGACGACTACGACCAGGCCGTCAAGTGGTTCGAGAAGGCCAACTCCTACGACTTCGACTCCCTCTTCAAACAGTACAAGGGCGACGGGATGAGCGACTTCGAGGCGGCGTACCACGCGACTGCAAACGCGATCCCTGCTGCACGGCGCAACATCATGTCCAAGGTCTATCTGCGCGCGGGAATGGTCGACAAGGCGAAGCAGAACTTCTACGACCTCTTGCAGAAGGCGCAGCAGGCGCTCAAGGACAACCCGAAGGACTACGAGACCAGGGTCAACCGCGATACGATCGAGGGGAACCTGGACAACCTATTGGTCCGCATGGCGCAGCGCGGACAGTTTGCGCGCGAGCGAGGCGAGACCGATTTCACGGGATACGACGTGGATCCGCCGTTCGATGTCGGCTTCAGCGCCCGCGTCACTGTGCTCGAACCAAAACTGTTGCTTGTAGAAGGAACCTGGGGCGTCCTGCCCGTCGGTACGCGCGTCCGGTTCATCCTGCGAGACGCCGACTATCCGGGAGCGGTCCCCGGCGGCATGAAGTGGGACAAGGGCGAGCACGTCGACTTCAAGGTTCCGCCCGACGAGACTTTCCTCGAAGACCAGTTGTTCGTCAAGAACAGGCGATTCAGCCGGAAGATCGACATGAGCCGCGACGTGACGATGTACCCCCTGGTGAAGGACAAGTACGTGCTCGAGTTCTACTACAACCCTCGCAGCGCTCCGCAGCACATCCAGGACAAGTTCGGGTTCAACGGCGAGGGCATGACCGACAAGAGCTATCTCAACACCGAGATCAGACCTGGGCAGCGGGTCGTGTTCGCCACACTCGAGATGCCCAAGGAGATGATCTACATGACAGGCAAGTACCGGCAGGGACGAGAGCCCGCGGTCGTGCAGACCCCGAACTTCACAAAGGGCGCCTTTGGGTCGAACAACACAGAGATCATCAAGGTGCCGGGCCTGCGCAGCAACTGATGACCCACGGATAAGACAGGCGCCGGAACCGGCGGGATGCTATGATAAGGCGTCCCGCCGGGAACTGCGCGGCAGATGTGCGGCGAACCCCGCCAGGACCGGAAGGTAGCAACGGTAAGTCGTATCACTGTGCGACGCACCATTCCCGGCGTCTGTCTTTCGTTTTAGGTTTGGTTGACTCGTGTCGCAACTCGCACTGTACAGAAAATATCGGAGCCAGACGTTCGGCGACCTCGTCGGTCAGCCGCACGTGGTCAAGACGCTCCAGAGCGCCATCCAGCAGGGAAAGTTCGCGCACGCCTACCTCTTCACCGGTCCGCGCGGAACGGGGAAGACTTCGACCGCTCGACTGCTCGCCAAGGCGCTGAACTGCGAGAAGGGCCCGAGCACCGAACCGTGCAACGAGTGTGAGCCGTGCCTGTCGATCACGGCGGGCAACTGCCTGGACGTCCTCGAAATGGACGCGGCGAGCGAGTCCGGCGTCGACGACGTGCGCGAGGCGATCGTCCAGGCGAGCGAGTACAAGCCCGCGTTCTGCCGCTTCCGCGTCTTCATCATCGACGAAGTCCACGACCTATCGGGCAAGGCGTTCGACGCCCTGCTCAAGACGATCGAGGAGCCGCCCGAGCACGTCGTCTTCATCCTCGCAACGACCGAGTACAACAAGGTTCCGCCGACGGTCCGATCCCGTTGCCAGAGGTTCGAGTTCCATCGGGGCAGCGTGCAGCAGGTCGCTTCCCGGTTGCAGTACGTCGCCGAGCAGGAGAAGATCGAGTGCGACCCTGCGGCGCTGGCGGCGATAGCGCGCATGGCGGACGGCGGCTATCGCGACGCGCTGACGCTGTTGGAGCAGGCGATCCTTACGTGCGACGGCAAGGTGACTCTCGAACTTGTCTACGAGCAACTCGGGCTGATCGCCGACGAGTCCGCGGACGCGCTGCTGAAGGCGATGGCCGAGAACGACGTGCCTGCCATCGTGCAGGGCCTCGACGAGATCTACCGGACCGGCCGCGATCCGCGCAGCATCATCGAGTCGCTCTTGCTGCGCCTCGCCGACCTAACTCGCGCTGCATATGGCATCGAGGTCGGCGACTCTTCGCACGGCGACCGGCTGACCGCGACCGCCTCGCAGATCGGCAAGGACAGGCTGCTGCTCTTCCGCTCCGAACTTTCGACTGCGCACAGGGCCGTCAGGGACGTCAGCCTGCCCCGCATCTGGGTCGAGTCGGAACTAGTGCGGACGTCGCAACTGACTGCCCCTTCGGTCCCCAAGTCCGAGCCCCGCAAGGCCGATCCGCCCGCTAGGGCCGTTGCGGAGGTCAAGTCTGAGCCGCCGAAGGCGACGGGCGACCAGGACTTCGACCGCCTCGCGCAGGCCTGGCACAAGGTTGTCGGCAAACTCTCAGAGGTGAGCAAGGTCGCTTCGGCCCGCCTCAACGGGAGCAAGGTGTCCGCTGCCTCGGGCAAGCAGGTCACCGTCACTTTCAACCGCCAGTCCGACGCCGAGTGGGTGTCCGAGAGTACGAAGGTCCAAAAAGCGATCTACGAGGTCTGGAACAAGAGCGGGGGAGACGGTCTGCAACTACTGTTCGAAGCCGAGAAAAAGAACGGAACCAGGCCGCAGCCCGTAGAGACGGCGACGGTAGAATCTCCTGCGCAGGGAGAATCGCTCGAGAAGATGGGCCGCGAGGTCTTCGGGCAGGACTGAATCTAGAGAAGACAGGTACGACGAAGAATGAAACTTCCCAAGCAGTTCGGCGGACAAGGATTCCAGGCGGCGCTCCAAAAGGCGCAAAGCGCCATGGCAAGGGCGAAGACGCTCGAAAAGGAACTCGCGAGCGAGACCATCGAAGTCGACAAGGGCCCCGTCAAGGCGACTTTCGACGGCACTGGCCTGATCAAGTCCATCAAGATCGACAAGGAGGCCGTCGACCCAGACGACCTGGAAATGCTGGAAGACCTGCTCGTGAGCGCCGTGCGCGACGGTTTCACCCAGGCGACCGAACTGCGCGAGTCGAAACTCGCCGAGATCATGCCCGACCTGCCGCCAGGGATGCAGTTCTAGCCCTCCAACATGCTCTATGCGAGGCCTTTAGCCGAACTCATCGCGCAGTTTGAAAAACTGCCGGGCGTCGGGCCCAAGTCGGCGCAAAGGCTCGCCTACCACGTCCTACGGATGCCTGAGGACGACGTCCGCCGGTTCTCCGAGGCCCTGCGCAACGCCCGCGAGTCGCTCCAGTTCTGCGAGGTCTGCCAGAACGTGAGCGAGAACGCCAGGTGCGAGATATGCGTAGACCATCGTAGAGACACCTCGATCGTGTGCGTGGTTGCGGAGCCCCGCGACATCGCGGCGGTCGAAAGGATCAACGAGTTCAAAGGCACGTATCACGTGCTGCACGGGTTGCTCAGTCCGATGGAGGGCCTCGGGCCCGAGGACCTGAAGATCAAAGAACTGATAGCCCGGATGAACGAAAGCGTGAAGGAAGTCATCGTAGCCACCAACCCGACCGTCGAAGGAGACACGACCGCGCTGTATTTAGCGAAACTCATCAAGCCTCTCGGGGTGCGCGTCACGCGCCTGGCTCACGGGATGCCCGTGGGCGGCGAACTCGACTACGCCGACAGCGCGACCCTGCTCAGCGCCCTCGAGTACAGGAGGGACATCTAATGCGGGTACTGGTCGTCGGCTCGGGCGGTAGGGAGCACGCGCTGGTCTGGAAGGTCGCACAGGAGGCGGAGGTCTACTGCACGCCGGGCAACGCCGGCATCGCGTCCGCCTGTGAGTGCTTCGACGTCCCGCCATCCGACAGGCCGGGGATCGTCTCACTGGCCAAGAATATTGGCGCTGACCTCGTCATCGTCGGCTCAGAGGATCCGCTGATTGAGGGCCTTGCAGACGATCTGCGGGCGGCAGAGATCGCCGTGCTGGGCCCAGGAAAGCAGGCCGCACAGTTGGAGGGCTCCAAAGCCTTCAGCAAGCGGATGATGGTCGAGGCCCGCGTCCCCACAGCCGATTACGGCGAATTCACTGACCCGGCCGATGCTCGCGAGTACGTGTCACAGATGTTCTCGCGCGGTCGGAGCGTCGCGGTCAAGGCGAGCGGCGCGGCGCTCGGCAAGGGTGTCGCCGTGTGCTTGACGCCGGAGGAGGCCGAGCAGGCGATCGCGCGTACGATGATCGAAAAGGTGTATGGCCCGGCCGGTGACACGGTGGTCATCGAGGACTGTCTCTACGGGCGCGAATTCAGCCTGCTCACTCTCGTCTCAGGCGGAAGTTTCAGATCGCTTCCGGTCGCCCAGGACTACAAGCGCGCGTATGACGGCGACCGGGGCCCGAACACTGGTGGGATGGGTACCTATTCGCCCGTCTCGTGGCTGGACGATGCTCTCATTGAGCGGGCGGAGCAGGAGGTGGTCAAACCGCTTCTCGACACGCTGCTCAAGAAGGGCATCGACTTTCGAGGTGTGCTGTTCAGCGGCCTGATGGTCGTCGAGGGCAAGCCGTACTGCCTCGAGTACAACGTTCGCTTCGGCGACCCTGAGACCCAGTCTATCGTGCGCCGCATCGGCGCGGGCTTTGTGCGCGCACTCAAGGCTGTCGCGGACGGGAAGCCGGTTCCTGAGATCGAGGTGCTGGACAACGCAGTGGTGACGGTCGTGATGGCGAGCGAGGGCTACCCCGGAAAGTACAAGAAGGGCCGAAAGATCTCCATCCCGACGGACCTCGCCGAGGAGGTCGTCGTGTTCCACGCCGGAACCTCCATGTTGATGGACAACCTCGTCACCAGCGGGGGCCGCGTACTCAGCGTCTCGGCGACCGGCTCTGACCTCGATGAGGCACGGGACACGGCGTACGACGCCGTCGAGAGCATTTCGTTCAAAGGACGTCAGTACCGCAACGACATCGGCCTCTAGGCTGACTCGTCGAGCCTCCGTTCTGACGGCGTGCGGCCCGATGTGCAAAAATTCGGCGCGATGCGCCATCCCGACACACTGCCGACCGGCGACCCTACGGTGGGTCGTCGTCGCTCATGGGGCGAACTGCCGAGCGAGGAGCGTTTCGGCGTTGGTGTTGTCGGGCTGCACGAGGGTCACACGATCCTTGTCGCCCTGCGCGCTTCGGGGCTCTGCCGGGCGGTTGCGGGCTGTGACCTGTCGGAAGAGAAGCGCAAGGATGCGGAAGCCGCTTCGCCAGGGCTTTGGACGACCGACGAATACCAGAAGATGTTGGAGCGGGACGACGTGCAGATTGTCGCGATCTACACTCCAGACAGCCTCCACGCCGGCCAGATCGCCCGGGCGTTCGAGGCAGGAAAGCACGTCGTCTGCACAAAGCCACTCTTAAACGATCTCGATCGTGCCGAAGAGTTGATTTCGCTCGGCAAGAAGCACAAGGTCCGGCTCCAGGTGGCGCAGTCCACCCGTTTCTATGAGCCGTTCCTACGCATGAGGGAACTGTACGACAGCGGGCTCTTCGGCGATGTCGAGGTCCTCGACGCGCAGTACAGCCATCGAATGGACTGGTTCTATAAGAAGAGCCCTTGGTCACTGGGTGAGACCCATTGGGCGTACCTCGGACTTAGCCACCCCGTCGATCTTGTGCGCCAGTACCTAGGTGAGATCAGCGAGGTGCACGCCTACGGATCGCGCACGTCGTTGGCCGAGGAGTTTGGACTGCCGACGCCTGACGTCATCTCGGCAACGTTCGTGTCTGGGGACGGAAGGATCGGACGCGCGTTCGGGAACTACGGTATCCACGAACTGCCTCGCGGAAGGGCGCTGATCGAGGGCCACCTTCAAGGCTCGAAGGGTGCGGCGCTGGCGCGCTACCCCGAACTGCGCCTGACATACACGGACGCCGAAGGCACCGAGGTTGAAGAGGACTGGTCACACTCGATGGCGGGCTACTACTATAGGCACGAACTGAGGGGAATGCACTACGGCGAGTTCTGCAACGTCTTAGACTCCTTCGCAAACGCGATAAGGACCGGCGCGCGGAACAGCCCCGACCTAGAGGAGGGAATCGGCACGGTCAAGGTGATGAGCGCAGTCGTCAGATCGCTTGAGAGCGGGCGCCCAGTCTCGCTCTAAGGATGCAGTTGGGCGTAGAGGATCCCCGCCGCCTGGAGCCGTAGTTCTTTGGAGCACCCTTCGACGGTCACGGTCGATCCGTCGGAGGACTCGAAACTGATCGCGTCGCCAAGTTTGTCCACGTACATCGGCTTTCCTTCGATCATTTGCAGGCCGCAGTGCGTCGGATCGATCTTCACTCTCGAAATCGCAACATGCAGGATGTGGCCGTTAACGAGGTAGTCGAAGCACGCCTCGCCGCTAGAACAATGGACGGATTGAAACGCCCCAAGCGAAGCGAGTTCAATCTTTGGAATCACGAACCCTGTCTGTCGGCTCGCCCAAGTCTGTGCCTGTGCAAATGTATCAAAGCTCTCCCTCATCTCGCCGACCGGCGGCTGGTAGATCGCACGGAAGGAGAGGAATGCGAAAACGACGGCAGCGACCGTGGCCGCACCGACCAGGGCGTACCTGCGCAACGCAGGCCTGCTTTGACCGATCACCGACCGCAGGATAGTCCGGAGTCTCCTGTGCGGTACGGGTTCGCGCAGAGCGACGTTCCGGAGCATTGCCCGGAAGGCACGCAGCCCCTCGAGTTGTTTGCGCGCGCTCGGGTCGGTTCTCAGCGCCTTTTCCGCCAATTCTCTTTCCTCGGGCCCAAGGAGTCCGTCTTCGTACGCCTGCCAGTCGATCTTCATGACGTCACCCGCTCGAGCCTAGCGCTCGTGGCCAGCAGTCTGTTTCTCAGCATCGTCCTCGCGCGAAAGAGCCGCGAACGCACGGTTCCGATGGGAACGTCCATGGCATCGGCGGCTTCCTCATAACTCATCTGTTCAACGTCGCAAAGTTGGATCGCCAACTTGTAAATGTCCGGCAGATTCTCCAGTTCCAAAAGCACCCGGTCGGCCTCGATTTTCCAGATGACTTGGTCCCAACCGTCCTGCTCGGGGATGCTGCTGGAGGCGTCCTCGTTGAGCGAGACCTCGTCGCGCTCCGACCGGATGGCCATCAGGCGCTCGTTGCGGAGGATGCGGATCAGCCAACTGCGGGGATGGCGGCCATCGAACCTGTCCCAGGCTTGGAACGCCTTTAGGAGAGTGGACTGGACGGCGTCCTCGGACTGTTCCTTCGTCGCACCCATGCGTCGGGCGACGCGGTAGAGGACCGCGAGTTCGCCCTTGACGGTACGTTCAAAGTCCTTGTCCTGACGCATGAAAAAACCCGGCGCGCGTTCGAGCCCTGCATGCAATAATGCCTTTCCTGCGCGAATGGTTCCCAGGTTCGAGATAGACTCCAACGATGCTTCGCGCGCTCCCGCTCGCCTCGACCACGGTCACCGACCCGTTTTGGGCGCAGTGGCAGGAGAAGATGGCCACGCAGGGCATCCCGCACCAATGGCGCATGTGCGAGCAGACGGGCAGGCTGGAAAACCTACTGCGTTGCGCGAGGGGCGAGTCGGGCGGCTCCGTGGGCTACCGCTTCAACGACAGCGACATCTACAAACTGCTTGAGGCGAGTTCCTATGCGGTCACCGTCGGCAAGGGCGCGCACCTCAAGTCGGCGATTGATGTGGCGATCGAGGCCACCGCATCGGCGCAGATGCCGGACGGGTATGTGAACAGCCACGTGCAACTCACTTATCCGCAGTTGCGTTGGCGGAGCCTGAACGCGATGCACGAGATGTACTGCATCGGGCACCTGATCGAGGCTGGGGTCGCGCACCACGAAGCGACGAGGAGCACAGCGCTCCTTGACGTCTGCACCAAGGCGGCAGACCACGTCATGGCGACGTTCGGCCCGGACACGCGGTTCGGCTATCCGGGCCACGAGGAGATCGAACTTGCGCTCGTGCGCCTGTCGTCGGCGACACGGAACCGCAAGTACGCCGATTACGCGCGCTGGCTGATCGAGTCGCGCGGCGCTAGGCCGAGCCCGTACGAGGCAGAGTTGGAAGACGCAGAGGTGGTCGCCGCAACGCCGGGCGTCAGGCCGCTCTTTGTCAAAGACGGCAAGTACGATGGGGCGTACGCGCAGGACGACTTGCCGTTGCGAGAACAGACGCGCGCCGTCGGCCACGCTGTGCGCGCGATGTACTACTATTGCGGAGCGCTCGACGCGTGCGGCCATGATCAGCGAACCACCTCTGCTTTGGAAGTGATCTGGGACAACCTCGTTTCTAAGCAGACGTACGTGACGGGCGGCATCGGCTCGTCCGGCAAGAACGAGGGGTTCACGACGGAATACGACCTCCCCAACCTCGACGCTTACGCAGAGACCTGCGCGGGAATCGGGCTGGTCTTCTGGGCATGGAGGATGTTCATTTGGTCGGGAGAGTTTCGCTACGTCGACGTGCTCGAACGTGCGCTCTACAACACGGTTCTCAGCGGCGTCTCACTCGACTGCACGAAATACTTCTACGACAACCCTCTGGAGAGCGACGGCCAGCACGAGCGCAAGGAGTGGTTTTCGTGCGCGTGTTGTCCGCCGAACATCGCACGGCTCGTCATGTCCGTCGGACTGTACGCAATCGCCGAAGACAGCGGCACGGTCTCGATAGCGCTGCCGCTCGCGGGGACGTACCAGACGAACGTCGCGAAGTTGACTATCGAGTCCGAGTGGCCGTGGTCGGGAGACTTCTCTGTGCGCGTGACCGACCTTAGCGGCCTGCAGACCTTGCGCCTGCGCGTCCCGGATTGGGCCGGAGAAGTGACGATAGACGGTGTGTCCGCCACTCCCAAGGACGGCGCGGTGGAAGTCACAAGCGACTGGAGAGAAGGCGAGGCTGTACGCGTCTCGCTCCCGATGCGTGCCGAGTGGTCGGTCGCGAACAGCAAAGTTCATTCGTGTGCAGGGCGCGCGGCGCTCTCTCGTGGGCCGGTCGTCTACTGCCTGGAGCAGCACGACCTCGGCGCGCTGCCGCACCGCTTCGAAGCGGACATGCAGGGCATCGTCGGTACACACACGGGCAACGACCCGCGCAACAAGGTCGCGCTGGAGGTCGAGGGCTCGCTCGATCCCGAGGTCACCAAGGGCCTCTACGTCAGGAACCCGGCGGCGGAGCCAGGGCTGGCTAGCGCCCGGTTTGTACCGTACTTTTCATGGGCGAACCGTGGCCCCAACGCGATGCAAGTGTGGGTGCGCATTTAAGAAAGAGCTACCGAATTTGCAGCAAATCCTCGAAAATCGAGTATCTTACGGATATGAAGGTCGGAGTTACCCTGTTTCTTCTCTGCATTGTCGGTGCTTGCTATGCGCAAATCGTGCCTCCTGGACAAGAGAAGGGTGTCTTTCAAATCAACTACGATGAGTGGACAAAAGACATTCATTGGGACGGCGCTTTCTACGTGCCTTCGACTGGGAATACGGGAACCCCAATTGCTCATATAACGATGACGATAACTACGATTTCAAAGCCAGATAATTGGCAAATCTTGGGCTATATTTGGGATGGAATCGAGACAGACATTGTAACTTGGAAAAAGAATAACCCAGGGCAACCATATCCGGGTGTACCTGCCGAGACTTGGCTTGTGGCCGACCCTGGCCAGAATAACCTTATGCCTGCAACCGTAGACGGGCATGCATACATGACAGGAAGATACTCGACGGGATGTACTGTCATATACTTTGACTCCGTCAAGCAGGCGACAGGCACACAACACGTAACGACGAGCAAGTACGCCTATGTGTTGGGCGGGCCACTTGTGTTCAGCGTGTCGGACCAATCAATGTCGCAGACTCACCAGGCAACACCCGATCGCGACAAAAAGGGGGCAGGTGCTCGATACCTCCAATACTTCGGTTACGATACGAATCTGCTCTTTTCGCCAAATACTCTGAGTTCCTACTGGCAGAGAGCGCAGACGGGCGAGGTGAGCGTGCAATACCAGCAGGTCGAGTCGCTTGCTTCGGTCGACTGGACACTTACGGGGCCGATCAAGATCGTTGGTAAGACGGCATCTGAGGCCGCTGCCTCTCCCTCTATTGACATTGGTGCGACCGACGGGTCGGCCGTTGGTGCAGCGACCGTCGGTGCGACTCTATGGGTCACTGTGGACATTGACGGCGTGCTCCTGTCTGTCCAATCGATCCTTGACCCAACTGAGTGGCCCAATTCAGTTGACCAGGCGAATGGTGCGCCAGTCATAGATTCCGACCTCTACACGTTTACGTGCCACAAGCCCGCGAGCATGACTGCGACAGGGATGCCAACGTTAGTGGAGGCGTATCCAGATATAAACCAACCGAACACCAATACAGGATATTGGGCGATCCAAGATTTCAACGTATTCGACACGAACGGCGACGCAATGCCGTCGCTCTGGGTTCAAGAGCGCTTCGTGCCCGGCCCGTTTACAAAGTGGGGTTCGGCCTTCAATGAAGATCCACACAAACTCTACAGTACAAACACAGCGAACTGGCCGGGCTTCAGAACCAATTGGTCCGAAGGTACGCTGTGGATCACATCGGCACCAGCGGCGACAAACGTTGGCGATCCGTGGCCAGGAACGTTCGGGCACGACAACTTGATAATCCATCTCGACACTGGAGCGGGACACCTCGCCTGGCCAATAGGAAGTGGGAATCCCGCCTTCTACGACGCGACGCACAACTACTTTGCCGCGACCTATGACGCCGACAAGAACGGGACGACTGGCATTCAGATTGGCTCATACCACTTACAGATGTGGACGGACACTCTTGTCCACAGCAAGAACTAGGGTTTCAATGAAGAAGACAAACGAACCGAGGACAGAAAGATGACGACACTGATTACGGCAGGGCTCCTAATGGCACAGACGTCGGGCGTGGGTCAATTCGCCACGCAGGCAAATCTGATGTTTGGCCTCGGGGGAGTCAGATACGAAACGGCGAAGAGGCTGGAT
>DATLWQ010000304.1:0-33138 GCA_035576225.1 Fimbriimonadaceae bacterium
GGGCGAACCGGTACATGGCTTCGCCGTGGTCCTCAAGCCACTTCTCCGGGTCGCACCTCACAACTGTGATTTTACGGTCCGCGCGGCCTTCTCAAATTCCGCCTTGGTATTGAGCACGTCCGGCCCGAAACGGACGAATCCCAGCCGGGCATCGACGTTGACCCCGTTGCTCGAGAGCCTTTTCCACAAAGCGGCCGCGTCAGGATGAGGAAAAAGGGTGAAACCTCCAAACCGAGTAGGGTCGCTAGGTCTGTACAGGGAAAGGCCGTAGGACTTGAACACATCGCGGATCGTCTCCTGACTTTGCAGACTCTGCTCGCGCAGGTTATCCACCCCGGTCTCGAGCACGAACTCCAGCCCCGCCATCGCCTGGTAGGGCGCCAGGACGATCGGCGTCGACTCCAGCCAACCGTCGCCCCGAGGCTTGAATTCCAAGCCGCCGCCCCGGTGGAACCCAAAGTGGTCGGCCTTCGCGAACCACCCGGTGTCAAGCGAGCGCAGCCCCTTCTCGAAAGTCGCAGGGTGGATCGCCAGCCAGCAAGCGCCCGGCCCGCCTCGCAGGTACTTGTAGGAACCGCCGATCGCGAAGTCGTACCCTTCCTGCTCCATGTTGAACGGGATCACTCCCGCCGCATGGAAGAGGTCTGCCAACACGAGCGCGCCGTGCTTGTGCGCTTTCGTCACGATCTCCTCGAATCCATCGAGGATCTGCGCAGTCGTATAGAACACGCGAGAGAAAACGACGAGGTCCGTATCGTCATCGATCGCATCGGCGATGTCGCGTGCGACATAGATTGGTACCGGCCCGTCGCAATCGCTCGGCTCGACGAATCGCACGTCGGCAACGCCGCGCATCGCGTACGTCCGCAGAATGAAGTCGATCGAGTCGAACTCGCCCGTCGTCGTCACGACGTTGATCTTCTTCTTGCCGATCAACGCATTGAGCACGGCGCGCAGACCCTGGCCTGCGCTCACCTTCGGCACGATGCAGTCGTGCTTCGGTAGCCCGATCAACTTGGCAGTGTTTGCACGCCATTTGTCCGTCTCCGCGAGCCACCCGTCGTCGAGGTACCAGTTCCAGTCCATGCGCTCGTACCACAGGTCCATCGCACGCTTGACGTACTCCGCTGCACGGTCCGGCGGCCGCCCGAGCGAGTGGTTCGCGAGATACACCTCGTCGCGTGCGAGCACGCGCGAGAACTGCGGCCGCACCTCCTTTTCAATATATGCTTCACTCAGCTTCATCGTCCGATCTCCGTGCGCACGTCCCAGATCTCGGGAAAGAGCCGGACGTCGACCGCGCGCTTCAAGAACGAAACGCCCGACGATCCCCCTGTGCCTCGCTTGTAGCCGATCACGCGCTCGACCGTCTTCATGTGACGGAACCTCCAGAGCGCCATCCCTTCGTCCACGTCGATCAGTTTCTCGCACATCTCGTAGGCGTCCCAGTGGTCGCTCGGGCTCTCATAGATCTGCAGGAACACCGCTGCCAAGTCCGGGTGCGGCTCATAAGGGAGCGACCAGTCGCGGTCCGTCGCCTGCGTCGGTACTGGCAGTCCTGTGCGTGCAAGGTGGATCAGGAACTCGTCGTAGAGGCTCGGCGACTCCAAGTCACGCAGAAGTTGCGCGTGAACCTCCGAGTCGTGCTCAAAGACTCGGATCGCATCGCGGTCCTTGTTTCCGAACAGGAACTCGATCGTCCGGTACTGGAACGACTGGAACCCGCTCGCGTTGCCGAGCACGTGCCGGAACTGCACGTACTCGCTCGGCGTCAACGTCTCCAGCACGCTCCATTGCTCGAAGAGCATCCGCTGCACCTGCTTGACGCGCGCCAGGATCTTGAAGCACGGGTCGAGCCTCCCGTCTTTGATCCACCTGATCGCCGCGCGCAGTTCGTGGATCATCAGTAGCATCCAAAGTTCACTCGTCTGGTGCTGCACGATAAAGAGCGTCTCGTCGTGGTGCTCCGGCTCGCTCAGCGGCCGTTGCGCCGAAAGGACCTTGTCCAACCGCAAGTACTTGCTGTAGTCCAGCCTGTCCTTGAAGTCGGTGTGGATACCCCGCTCGAACTCGCGCTGTGGCATTGCGTGGATGTTACTCGGCTAGGTTCCCGGCGCGTTGCAGAACATCTAGATTTGGAGCGCGAAGGGTGCCCTACACGCGATTGCCTTCTTCTATCTGTTCTTGCCCAACGACTGGCTCCATTCACCATACGACCAGTCCCACCGTGGATCGACCGCCGGGTACAGGTTCGCAACTCGACCTGTCTTCGCATCGAAGCCGACTATGCGCGCCATCGGGCGTGGTCCCGGCATACCGTTGTTCCTGGTGAATTGCACGTCGTTTGTTCTTATTTGTTGCGCGGTCGTGACCATGATTCCATTGGACTCGATGTAGGCGACACCGTACGTATAGTCGGGAAGACCTGTGGGCTCCAAGCTTTGTCCGCTGGCGGAAAGGAGCCGCTCCGACTGACCGTTTTCTTCTATAACAAGAGTCTTTTCATCTGCAGATACTCTGACGCCCCATCCTGGAGCGACAGGCGTTTCACCGCTGGCTGACCAATGAAACACGACCGGTGTGCGGGAGTTGGAAGCGGTCAGTTGCGCGCCGCCTGGGAGACTCCTTGCCCGATTTCGGTTGTACGCCCTGACGAACCAAGCCTCTGCGCCCGTACTGCTCAACGCAGTGTCCGTGTCGAACGCGTCCTCAGCGATGGCCCTGACCTCTCCCGTGTCTAGATTCACAATCTGTAGTTCACCTGACGCCATGTAGGCTTGAGGGTCGTACAATTGCGTATGCCCCTTGCCGACGTGTACGAGGACGACGTTAGCGTCGGCCGCGACGCTTATCGATTCACCAATGGCGTCCTGCCACAACGCGTCGCCCTTGCGCTCAAATACAGTTTCTGCCTCGCCAGTGGCGAGGTCGAGCCGAATCAGCCTATGGCGCTTGGCCATCATGTTGTTCACGACGACCGCTGCAATCCCTTTGCGGTTAGGGCCGGCGAGCGCGAAGACAGTATCGTCACCCTTGAGCGGCAGCACCTCAGACGTGTCGCCTGTTTCGACGTCCACGACGTCCAAGTGGTTGATCTTATCTACTAGCAGTGTGCCGTGCAAACCGAGATCTGCCGCCTTGACCGCTGTTTCGTGGGCGTCCTTTGCAATGACGTCCTCCGGGCGCGGCTTCAAGAAGTTCTGACAGGCAAACATGAGCGCACCACAGCCGAGCCCGCTGAACATGACAAAGCCAGCGATGGCGATCAATACCCAGAGGGCGGGGTGAATCCGCTTTGCCCTTTGCATCTTCTTGTAACTACGTAGTCGGGGGCACGGAGTTGCGCCTGGCTAGGTGCCGCGCACGTTTCCGAACATCTCGATGTGGAGCCGCGGGCCCACGCCCCAGCCTCGGCCCTTTGCGACCCGCTCGATCTCGGGCAGGCGCCGCCGTATCGTCTCGACGTCCGTGCCCTCCGGCATCAGTAGGACGCGCGCCGGCTCGACCAGCGGGAGGTCGATGAGCAGATCGGCGATCTCGTCGGCGTCGCGTTCAGGGTCGTCGCCCACAACGAACTTCAGTTGGTACGGATAGGAGTGCACGAGCCGAGAAAGCACGACCGCGTTGTGCCGCAGATAGTTGTGGCGGTCCGCCCAGATGCTGTTCGCAGGGACCGAGTTTGCAAGTTTCGGGCTGACCGACATCAGGTCGCAGGGAAGCGACTGCCAGACAGTCCCGGCAGTCTCCACGGTGATCGTAAACCCCTCCTTCTTAAGCAGTGAAGCAAGCGGCACGATCGCACCGAACATCATCGGCTCTCCTCCGGTCAGCACGACGTGCTCCGCTTCCTCTCGCACCTCGCGCGCCCTCTCCACGATCTCCTCCAACGGCAGGACCGGTCCCTCGGGCGACCACGAAGCGTACGGCGTATCACACCACGCGCACCGCAGGTTGCAGCCGCTCACGCGCACGAACACCGAGGGCGTTCCTGCCCACAGCCCCTCGCCCTGCACGCTTTTGAAGATCTCCGCTATTCGAAGGTTCATCGCACCAACGGGTCTACGATACCGAGTTCTGTGAAGCCCTTTGACCGCAACCTGCACGAGTCGCACTCGCCGCACGGCCGACCGTCCGGCGAAGGGTCATAGCAGGAGGACGTCAGCGAGTAATCGACACCCAGCGACAGGCCGAGCGAAATGATTTCCGCCTTGGTCTTGTCGATCAGCGGCGTCTCGATCTTTGGGCCCCTCCCCTCGATCCCCGCCTTGGTTGCCAGGTCGGCCATCTTCTGGTAGGTCTCGATGAACTCCAATCGGCAGTCCGGATAGCCAGAGTAGTCCTGCGCGTTGACTCCTATATAGATAGAGGAAGCGCCCAGCACCTCCGCCCAAGCCAGCGCATAGGAGAGGAAAACCGTGTTCCGAGCCGGCACGTAGGTCGGAGGGATCCCTTCTCCAACCCCGACCTTCGGCACCTCGATTTCGTCGGTCAGGGCAGATCCGCCGAACGCACGCAGGTCGATCGTGACCGTTCTGAACTCCTCAGCGCCCAACGAATCTGCGACGCGCTTCGCGCACTCGTGTTCGTAAGCGTGCCGCTGGCCGTAAAGAAACCCCATGCAGTAGCACGCCAGCCCACGGCTCTTCGCCACCGCGAGACAAGTTGCGGAGTCGAGTCCTCCAGAGAGCAGTACGACGGCCTTCGACGCAGACACCACCTAATTAAAGTCCAAATCGCCACCGGAACCTGGGCAAGGGGAGAGCAAATCCCAGGACGATGGCGATTTCGACTTGAAGGCTCGCGCCTTCGTATCTATATATACCACCGAATATGGGCCATCGTTCCCAAGGGCCCGCATTTTGTCCACACTCAAACCCGTTCGGTCTGAGATCAGTACTGGAACAATACTGGCAATTCTTGCGACCTAGGAACCGTCCGACGGTTGGGTACAGTAATGATGCGCAATGGCCCGAAGCGTCAAGAGCCTGTTCGCGATGCTCGGTGCGTTCGCACTCCTTGTGCAGGCACCGTTGGCATCGACCTGCGTACAGGCCTGCGCAAACTTCCATTCGGCTGCAGCCCAGCACTCTTGCTGTGGCGACCACGCCAAGAAGAAGCCCGACACGGCTAAGTCGCAGCAATGCGGCAAAGTCTGTATGGCCGCCTGCGGGTGCCCTGGGCACGACGGCAGCAATGCCTCCGCTTCTGCACTGATCCACGTTTTCAGCCCGGTTGCCGTCCTTCCGGCAGAGTTGAACTTCAATGTGCCGGGCCCAATGGCCGAGTCCGAGATCTTCCTCGCAGACTCCAGCCCTCCACCGATCAGGGAAGTCTCCCCCTATAGCCTGCGGGCTCCCCCCGTCCTCGGCGCCTGAGCGCGCTGGGGCGACTTTGCGCCTTTCTCCAGTCGCGCCTCCACGGCGTCCTTCCGTGTTAGTCGTCCGCCGTCGCGCTGCGGCCACGTGTCCCAACTGGAAGAAAGATGGACAGAACATTCAGGTTCTTCAGGAAGCAGGGCTTGACCCTCTCCGTTCTCGTCATAGCAGTGTTCGTCGTGCACTGGTTCGTCACAAACCGGCGCGCGCCTGGCTCGATGACCGTCGTCGAAGCCCAGGCGATGGACATGACGCAGATGAAGGCGCCTACCGGTACGTTCCCGGTCGGAGCAGATACCGCACAGGTGCGAATGGTCGGCGGTACCGAGACCTTTCCCGCCACCGTCGTCGCCTATAGCGACGAAGACGTCGTGGCGCGCGTACCCGGGCTTGTCAAAGACGTGCTCGTCTACCCAGGCGACCGCGTTGCGGCGGGCCAACTCCTCGCCACGCTCGAGGCAGACGACATAACCGCCCAAGCGCTCGCACAGACCCTCTCTGCGCAGGCCATGGAGAGCAGCGCCAGCGGTGCGCAGCAGACCCTCGCGCAAAAACAGGCCTCTCTCGAACGCGCCAAACTCGGGCTCAAGGCCGCCGACGCCAACGTCAGCGCCTCCCAAGCCGAACTCGACGCCGCGGTCAACCACGTTGGTCACTACAAAGGCGAGTCGGCGGCGGCCGAGGCGCAGCAAAAGCAGGCACAGGCGGACCTCGCCTACGCCAAGTTGGACTACAAGCGCGAGCAGCAACTCTTCGCTGCAGGTGCGATCTCCCGCGACGAACTCGACAAGGCCCAGCGTGCGATCGACGTCGCCCAAGCGAAGGTCGACGAGGCCGACGCCGTGCGTGAGCAGGTCGAGCACCAACTTGGTGCGCGTCAGGCCGAACAGAGGGCCGCAGAAAGCCGGCTCGAAGGCGCAAAGGCCGGCCGCGACGCGGCCGTCTCGGCAGTCAGCGAAGCGCAGGCTGCGGTCAAACAGGCACAGGACAATGCGACGGCGTCGTCAAGCCAGGCACTCTCGGCAAAGGCGCACGCGAGTTCAGCAAACGCGCTGAGTTCCTACACGCATCTGCGCGCAACGGACGCCGGAGTCGTCACCGACAGGCTCGTCAGTCCAGGAACGGCAGTAACGCCAGGAACCAAGGTCCTCAAGATCAAGGTAGACCGCGAACTGCGCGTGCAGGCCGACCTGCCACAAAGGCTCAACGGCAGCGTGACCGAAGGCTCGGCCGTCCGGCTGAGCATCGACGGCAAGTCGTACGACGCAAAGATCACCAGCGTCTTCGCGTTCGTGGAAGGCAACACGCGGTCCTTCCGAGTCGAGGCGCTCATCCAGAACCCTGGCCACGCGATCCAGTCAGGTTCCTACGCCGAGATGGAGGTCGCGACCTCACAGCCGACCGAGGCGCTCAGCGTCGACCGCGACGCTGTCAAGACGGCCAGCGACGGTAGCCAGTACGTATGGCTCGTCAGCGTCAAGCCCGGCGCGGCCTCTGAGAAGGTGTACTACACCTGCACAATGCACACGCAGGTGCACGAGGACCATCCCGGCGACTGCCCGATCTGCGGCATGAAACTCGTCCCCATGGACGCGACCGGCAAGTTCATCGTCAAGAGACAGCCGGTCAAAGTCGGTCCGAGCGACTCCCGATACACGATCGTGCTGCAAGGGCTCAAGGCGGGAGACCAGGTGACGTATGCGGGCGACGGGGAGATCTTCCCGGGTGCCGCAGTAGCAGTCGTTGAATGGGGGCCGGACGGTCCAAAGACGCTTCCATCCGGCGGCGGCAAGAGTTCGATGCCTGGAATGGACATGCCTTCAAACGGGGACCAGAAGGTGGACAAGCCGTCGGACGACGGCCGCCAGCATGCGCCGGACATGAAACAAGGCAGCGCGGCACCGCCTCCCAGCGGTACGGCGGGAGTCACGATGACGAACGTCGCCTACACGTGCAAAATGCACCCGCAGGTCCGGACCGATAAGCCCGGACGGTGTCCCGAGTGCAACATGACGCTCGTGCCGATCGAACTAAAGGGGAGTTAGGCCGTGGCCAATAGAAACGGCTTCAACATGGTGCGATGGTCGGTCGAACACCCTTATGGTGTGCTGGCCGGCTTCATCGCAACACTGTTTCTTGGATATCTGGCGGTCACCCACTGGATGCCAAGGAGGTTCATGCCCTACGTCGAGACACCGATCATCGGCATCGTCTCGCAGATGCCCGGCCTATCCGCCGAAGAAATGGAGACGTACTTCAGTTCGCCCATCGAACAGAAGATGGTCTCGATCCAGAACGTGCGCTACATCCGCTCAACCAGCCAGGACGGTTTCAGCATCGTAGCCCTCGAGTTCCCCTATGGGACCGACATGCAACGCGCCTACACCGAGGTCCAGGCGCTCATGGACGTTGTCCAGAGCGAACTTCCAAAGGCGGACGCAAACCGTGTCCCGAGTTTTATCGTCAAAGTGGACCCGCTCAACCTCCCCGTCCTGACGTTCAGCCTGACGGGCGACAAGGACAAGGGGTGGACCATGGCAGCCCTGCGCGACCTCGCTGACAACAAACTCACGAACAGATTCAAGACAGCGCACGGAAACGTCTACTCTGTCTCGACCTTCGGAGGGTACAGGCGCCAGCTCCAGATCCGCGTCAACCGGGACAAGATCAAAGAGTACGGCCTCTCGATCCTCGACGTGAAGAACGCGATCGACCGCTACAACGTTGCGCGCCCCGCAGGACTCATCACACAGGACGACGCAGAGCCGATCCTGCGCGTCGATACGCTCGCGAAGAGCGCGGAGCAGGTCAAGCACTACCCGGTCAGGGCGCAGGGCGACCGAGTAGTCCACGTCGGAGACGTCGCGCAGGTCCTTGACACTTTCGTCGAGGAGCGGTCCGCGTACCACCACATGTCCGGCGACCACGTCCAAGATGCGATCGCCGTCAACATTCTTCAAAACCCAGACGCGTCCTCGCCGGTCACGATCGAGAACGCGATGAAGGTCGCCAAACAACTCGAAAAGGAGTACCCAGGAATCCACCTCGACGTCGCCTACAACAATGCGAGTTTCGTCGACATCCTGTTCGACAATATGATCGAGGAACTGATCGTCGCGATCGTCCTCACAGGGATCGCTGTACTGTTCTTCCTCGGAGAAGTCCGCGGCACTCTCATCGCGCTCACCGCGATTCCGGTCTCCATGGCCATGACGCTGCTTGCGATGTCGCCTCTCGGCTTTAGTCTCAACTCCAGCACCCTGGTCGGTCTTCTGATCGCCATTGGACGCTTGGTCGACGACGCCATCATCGACATACACGCGGTCGAGCGACACATGCGCATGGGCAAGGACAGGCGTACGGCGACCATCGATGGCATCAGCGAGGTGAGACGTTCGGTGCTCGCGGGCACGATCGTACTCATCGTCGCGCTCATCCCTCTGCTTGTTTCCGGCGGTCTCACGCAACTGATGTTCGAAGGGCTGGCTTGGCCGATTATCTTCGGCGTCGCGTTCAGTTACATGGTCTCGATGACCCTCACCGCCGTCATGTGCTCGCGATTCATGCAGACGACCAGCGAGCGCAAGCGCACCTGGTTCAGCAGGCTGTTCTTGGAGCGCTTTGACGGTTGGCTGGGCCGCCTGGAGGCGGGCTATAGCAGACTGATCCGCTATCTGCTCGACCACAGGTTCTCCACTTTGGCGCGCGCTGTGATCACGGTCGTCATCGGCTTCGGCTTCTACTACTTCATCGGCTCAGAAATGATGCCGCTGGCCGACGTCGGCCAGGCGAGCATGCAACTGGAGATGCAGCCGGGCACCAGTTTCTCAGCCACCAAGCGAGCGACCCGCCAACTCGAACAGATCATGGTCGAAGAGGGTGGTAGGCAGGGCTGGATCAAACAGGCGAGCATCGAACTCGGCGCCGAGCGCGGGCCAGGCATGCCACAGCAGGTCACTTATACAGGCTACGGCATGCGCCAGGTCAATGGGGCGAGCGCGATGATCACGCTCGCCGACAAGGACACGGGCCGCCCTGACGTGTTCACGATCCTGGATCGCATCCATGACCGCGCGATGAAGGAGATCCCCGGTATCCGTCGCATCCAACTCAAGGAGATGGGCGCGGACGTCATGGCGACCGCCTACGCTCCCGTGGCGCTCATTGTCTATGGCGACGACCTGCAGGTGCTGAACAAACTCGGCCAGGGTGTCCTCAAGATGGCCAAGGACGACGTCAAAGACCCGCGCACAGGCAAGCACGACATCTACCAGCCGTTCCTGAGTTGGGAAATGACCAAGCCGACTTACACCCTGGTCGTCGACGAGGACAAGGCCGCAGCACACGGACTGTCTCCCGCATCGATCGCGCAGCAGGCCTACTACGGTCTTCGTGGCGGCCTGACCGACGAGTACTACCGGCTTCCGAACAAGAGGCCGGTCTCGATCCAGGTTCGGTACGACGAGAGGGCATACGACAACCTGAAGGACCTCGACACGATGTTCCTCACCGGCTCGTCGGGCGAGCAGGTGCCGCTGACAGAACTCGTGAGCCTGAAGAAGCGCTCCGCTCCGAGCCTCATCGAGCACGACCAGTTGCGGCGCGTCGTCAGTTTCGGCGGCTACTACCGCAAGGACGGGCGACCGAGCATGGACGTCACGATGGATCTGCAGATGCGCGCGCAGGCAGGACTCAACTGGCCCGTCGGCTACGGCATCGAAGCGCGCGGCGACATGACGCAGATGATGGACTCGTTCCGCGTAATGCTCTACGGCCTTGCCATAGCGCTTGTGATGATGTATCTGATTCTTGTCGCGCAGTTCCGCGGGTTCCTACAGCCACTGCAGATGATGTTCAGCCTTCCGCTCGAACTCTCTGGCGTGTTCTTCATGCTCTGGCTCATGCACCAATCGTTCAGTACGGTCTCCATCATGGGCGTCATCGTGCTCAGCGGAATGGACATCGTCACCGCAATCCTGATGATCGACCTGATCATGGACTACAGGAGATCGGGCATGCCACGCAACGCGGCGGTGGTCGCCGCTAGCCCGCAGAGGCTCCGTCCGATCCTCATGACGAGCGTCATCACGATCGTCGTCATGTCGCTCGTCGCGTTCCATCCCAAGACCGGACTGGACGCCTACCAGCCGCTCGGCACGGTCGTCGTCGGCGGACTCATCGCCGGCACCGTGCTCTCCCTGCTCGTCATCCCGATCATGCACACGGTCGTGGACGACGCCGTCCGTTGGCTCCAGGTCAAAGTGCTCCACCGCGACCCGGCCACGCTCGACCCAATAGAGGAATCCAATGAAAACTCATAGCATCGCTCTGCTCCTGATCGCCCCGTCGCTTGCGGCGGCGCAGACGTCCTACGACGCGCTTCTTCAGAGGGCGCTGGAAAGCCATCCAAAGGTCGTCGCCGCAAGGGCGATCGTCCAGTCCGCGCGAGCAGGGAAGTCAGGCCTCCTTGCGCCGTTCCAGCCGATGCTTAGCCTCAACGGCTACGCGGCGGGCGGTGACGGCTCGATGATCTTTGCGAGCACCGTCGACCCGGTCAACTACGCGATGCTCCAGCACGACGGCGTCGCCGTCGGAAACCTCATGCTCATGTGGAAGATCTGGACGGGTGGGCGCGACTCCACTGCGCGCGGCATCGGCGATGCAAAGATCGAGGCTGCGGAGCAGATGCTGGAGAGCGTCCGACAAGGAGTCGCCCTCGATCTGCGCACCGCCTACGCCAACTACTTCTATGCGCAAGGAGCGCTGGGAACCGCGCAGGAGGAAGCCACCTCGGCCGACGAGACCGAGCGCGTCGCCAAAGAGATGGAAGACGCCGGCAAGGCGCCCAAGGCCTTCACGCTGCGCGCCTCCGCTGCGGCGCGCAAGTCCGAACAAGGCGTGGCCGTCGCCGAGAGCGCTCTGGCAAAGGCGCAGGCCGCGCTTGAAGAGGCCGCGGGCGGCCCCATCATGGATCTGGGAGGACTGCAGGAGAACGCCTTCGTCCCGCCCAAGACATTAAAGGAGGCGCTCGAGCAGGGAAGCGATAGGCCGGAGATCGGCTTCCTCGCCGCGATGGCCCGCTCCGAGGGCCTCCAGGCGACGGCGGTGCGTCGCTCGCTGCTCCCTGAGGTCTCGCTCATGGCGATGGGCGGGCCGATGGCCGGCTCCGCGCGACAGACCGACACGACCGCCAAGTTCGGGGTCGTCTTCAGCGTGCCCGTCACCGACGGCGGAATGAGGAGCGCAAAGATTCACCAGGCCGACGCGCAAAAGGACGCGTTCCTCGCGCAAGTCGACACCGTGCGTCTCAAAGTGACGCGCGAGATCGAGTCGGCGTGGTCCGAGTGGGTGGCGTCCGCAAAGATCACGGACAGCGCGACCGCCGCGCTCGACTCCGCCGAAGAGTCGTTCAAGGTCGAACGCATCCGCTTCGAGAGCGGCAAGTCGATCCTCGCCGAACTGCTCGATGCGCAGACGGCGCTCACCCGCGCAAGGCTCGACGTCCTCGACGCCGCCCGCTACCGCGACACCGCGCTCGCGCGCCTGGAGAATGCTGTGGGAGCCAAAGTGGACTGACGCCTGCCATACTCGCTGTGCGCGATGGCATGGCTCCTCCTACTCTTGGCGACGACAGGACAGGTCCAACAGCGGCCGCAACTCGCGTCGCAGGGGCTGAGCGGCTACATCAGCATGTCTGTGCCCGCGCCGAATGAAGGCTACGGCTACGGCGTGAGCCTCTACGCTACGGCCTGGCCGCTCGTCAGCCGCCCGATCCGCGATTTCCAGATCGGCCTCGCGTCCATCTGGATCATCCCCGACAACAGGGACGTCAATGAGCCGCTGTTGCCGCACGGCACCGTCGCGCGCGACAACTGGCCGGAGCGCGGCCCCAGTTACCGAACGGTCTTCGAGACCATCGAAGGCGGACTAGGATTTTGGGCGAGCACGCGCTTCGGTTCGACCACCGCCAAGTTCCGTATGAACGGGACGCCGAACGGCTACAACCACGAAATCTCCTCGCCAGGCTGGGGGTTTGGCAGGACGCAGGCGCTCAAGCCGGACCAGATGGGCATCGCGCAACTCAGCCCGTGGCTGCTCGTCCCGCCCGACGGCCTCACGTTCGAAAAGGACACGCTCGGCGAGTTGTTCGGCTATGCGTGGATGGCGCTCCCTCTCACCCTGCCCAAGCAGACGACGGCAGGACTGCCGGTTCCAACCGGCAACGAGTGCTGGACCATGTTCGTCAACGCGAAGAACTTCCGCGGCCCGGTCGCCTGCTACACTCCGGTCACGTGGTCGCGCATCTCGCGCATCCATCCACCGGCGGTCGGTCGCGGCCTCGACGCGCGACCCGGAGTGGTGGCCGGCGGCGCGATCGAGATCAACACCGTTCCGCGGTTCGTCGCAAAGGCCAAAGACGGGACCGTCTACACGCGCATCCCGCAGTTGCAGTTCCCGGTCGATGAAGACGGACAGACCGTGCTCATCCACAACTTGACTCACTACGGTAAAGGTGCACTGTGGAACCAGGTCGAAGCGTGGATCGCTGGTGGCGCCGCGCCGTCCGGTCAGTTCGACATGAGCGCCGCACGGACGCCGCCTGTCAAGGCCCAACCGCTCACGGTGCACCAGGGACCCGACCAAGCATTGATCAAAGGGTGTGAGAACTGGCTCAGCACCTCGACGCTCGACGCGACGACCTTTGGCCTTTCGTGGAAGCCAGCAGCGATCCAGCCGTGGGAACACGGCCTGGGGCGCGGCACGTTCCCCGAGTTCTTCAAGCGAGTCAAGGACGAGTGGTTGGCTATCAAGCCAGAGGACGTCCCGAAGGAGACCGGCCTCGCGGACGAGAAGTTTCCGCCAGCCGCCACGGATCAGTCTTACGTCTCGCCAGATACAAAGGACGACGTCTGGCACAAACCGGGCCCGGCGGCGGGCCCCTTCACCGCGCATCTCTCCGACGGCAGCGTCGTCACCTACTACTGGTACCGCTTCATCGACCAGCCCTCGCTGCAAGACGCCGACCTGAGCGACGCAGAAAAGGCGAGGCTGCAGTCGGTCGTGGAGAAGATCCACCGGCAATGGACGAAAGAGAGGCAGTACCTTCCATCGCCAGGGAAGGGCACGCTCGCATCGCTCGATCCATCGTTACTGGTGATGCCGCCGAAGGGCATGGAGGTCGGTTACGTGCCCATCGTCACGCGCCAGTCTCCACAGTAGAGGCGGCCGCCGCCGTAGCCAGTGGAACTACGAGCGGCGGCCTTTCACGGATCTATGGTTCCTCAGCCTCCGCGTGCCTTAGCCTCTCGGCGTCAAGGCGCGGGTTTCTTCGGAGACATGAGAAAGTCGACCAATGACTTGTAGACCTTGTCTGGTTGATGGAAGTCCGGCATCTGCGTCCCCGGGTCGATCGCCTGCGGGTTCTTCAGGAACCGGAACACCCAGTCCTCTTTCAAACGCGAGGTGACCTCCGCCAGGTCGGGGCCGATCTTCTCCGTGTCCTGACCGGCGATGGACTGCTTGCCGCCCACCGGGTGACAACTCTCGCACTGGAGTTTCTTAAAGTACGTCGCGCCCTGCATCGCCAGCGGATAGACCTGCTGGTCAGCAGGGACATAGTCGTAGGGCGCGGTCTGGTTCGACATCTGCATGATGAACTCGACCAGCGTCGTCGTCTCCTCCACAGTCAGATGGAAGTTGGGCATCCGGGCGGGCTCCCACCACCTGATGCGGTGCGGCTTCATCAGGAAACTGAACAGCCACTTCGGTTTGACCTTCTCGCCTTCGCGAGTGAGGTCGGGCCCGACAGTGTGACCCACGCCGTTGAGCATGTGGCACGCCTGGCAGTTCTTCCTCAGCACCAAGAGCCGTCCCTTCGTCAGCACGGACTGGCTCGCAAAGAGCCCCGGCGTGTACTCGTTCGGAAGATCCTCGGGCTTGAGCGAGATCAGATACACCGCGAGCGCGTGCGTCTCATCCTTCGTCAGTCCGAACTTCGGCATCGCCGCCTTGATCGTCGCGGTCTCGAACTGCTTCGGGTCGTCGATCTTCGCCTGGATCCAGTCGAACAGCGTGCGCCCGACGTTCTTCGCGTTGCCATATTCCAGTTCGTCGACCGTCTTGGCACCGACCTCCGTCAAGTCGGGAGCGGCGATGCGCTGGATCTGGCCGATGTCGTGGCATCCGGCGCACCCGCGCTTCATGATCAGTTCCTTGCCCTTGTCGACCAGCGCCTGGTCAAAGGTCGGGCTCTCGTCCAACTTCGCTCTCGGCCGCGTCTCGATCTGGATCAGATAGTTGGTGATCAGTGCGATCTGGTCGGCGTCGAGGCCGAAGACCGGCATTTTGCTGTTCGGCAGGTACGCCTTCGGGTTCTCGATCCACGAGTAGAGCCAACTCGGCGAAGCCTTCGACGCGACGTGCGTCAGTTCCGGCCCGAACGGCGAGCCTTCGCCCTGGATCACGTGGCACCCCGTACACCCGATGGAGACGACAAGTTTGTCCGCCTTGTCCATTTGCGCCGGGGTCAAAGGCGTGTAAGTGAACTGGTGTGCAGGCTTCCAGTCGTGCAGGGTGAGCAGGTACGCCGCGATCGCCTTCGCTTCGTCCTCTTTGAATCCGAAGTTCGGCATTCGCGCTTCGACAGAGTGCGACTGCGGGTTTTCCAGCCACTTGATCAGCCAGTCATGGTCGACCTTCGCTCCGACGTGGTCGAGCGCGGGTCCGCTCTTGAACACGATGTCGCGTCCCTCGACCTTGTGGCAGCCGAGGCACCCAGAGTTCTCGAAGAGCGTCTTTCCACGGTCGAACACGTTCGTGCCCGTCATCTGCTCGACGTCGCCGTGGCACTTCACGCACGTCGACTGCACGAGGTCGCCCTTCATCAGCGGCGTGCCCTTGCCGACCTTGCCGCCGTGCGCCTCGTTGAGGTCCAGAGCCTGGCCCCATCCGCCGTGGCACGTCGTGCAAGCGAACCGGTCAGGCGAGTGCGTCCCGATGATCGTGCCCGGGTGCGTCCGGAACGGCTGCGGCGCGTCCTTGAACATCGGGTCTTCGATCCCCATGTGGCACGTGGTGCACCGCTCAACGGTCTTGAGCCGCGGAAGCACGATCTGCTCGATCTCGGGCCTTGCAGACTCGCTCTTCTTCATTCTCGCCTGGAGTTGCGTCAGTTTCTGCTCCTGGCTGTCGTGAAACTTGTCCAGGTCGTCCTTCGACTTCTTGAGCGCGTCGACGTCAGTGCCGTCTCCAATCCTTGCCTCGGCGAGTTTGTCCACGTCCTCGGCCCAAAGGAGGTGCTGTGCATGGTCCTTCAGGTCGCCCTTGGTCCCCTCCAGAGCGAGGTTCGCCTCCGCCAATGCGAGTTTCGCCTTGGCCGCGTCGAAACTTGTCTTCGCGATCTTGATCTTGAGCGTTTCATTGGCCGGCAGCCCGAGCGTCTGCCTCTCGTAGAGGTGCTGCGCCTCGGCGTAGTTGCGCTTCGCGTCGTCGAGGCTTCGTTGCGCCGCCGTCGTATCGACCTCCAGTTGACTCGATTCGACGAGTTCGTCCTGGTCGATCTTCGGCGCTTCTGCCTGCGGCTGGGACGACTGGTCGGCCTGCCCCTTCTGGGCCGCCTGGCCCTTCGAACTGTCCGGGAACGCCTTGTCCAGTTCTCCCTCGAGGCTTGAGTTGTCATCGCCGGAAGAAGCCTGGCCCTTGCCCTTGTCGGCCCGGCCCTTGTCGCTCTGGCCCGATCCGCCGGACTCGCCGCCGCCCATCCCTGCAAGTTCTTTCTCCAAGTCGGACATGTCGCCAGAACTGCCGTCCTTCGAGGAGTCCCCTTGCGTGGCTTTGCCCTTCCCACTGTCGGTCTGCGCGCCGCCCTGGTCGGAACCGCCCATGCCGGCGAGTTCCTTTTCCAGGTCCGACATTTCGCCGGCGCTCGGGGCCGCTCCCTGGTCCGAAGTCGTGGTCTCCTCGCCCTGCGCCGACTGGATGTCCAGTTCGTCCAGGTCCGCCTCCAGTTGCTCCAAAGAAGACGCGTCTTCGTCGCGCTTGGCCAGCGCCTTGTCATAGAGGTCGCGCGACTTCTTATAGTCCGCCTCGTACGAAGGCGACTTCAGCCACGCCGTCAACTGCTGGATCTGCTGGCCCAGCAGTTTCTGCTCTTCCTTCCTGTATTTGCTCTGGTAGTCGATCCACGAAGGGTGCGTGTCCTTCCAGATCGACAGGCCCATGACGACGAGCATAACGACGCTCAGCACGAGGAATGAAGCGCTCATTTTGAACGCGCTCTTGTCCGGTTTCTTTGCTTTCTTCAGGCCCATGGCCACACCCAACTCCACCCTGGTCCTCGGAAGAACTGTCCGATCACGATGAGAACGAGCCCTATGTATACAAACATCCAGTAGAACCTCCGTCGAGCGAGTTCGGCCCTCTTTTCATCGTCAAAACGAGGCGAGCCCGCGTACTTCCTCAGGAGAACGAAACTGACGATCCATAGAATGAACGTCGGGAACCCGTAAACGCGGATGGTGTCCGCGAAACCTGGCGCCATCGAGTGCACGAGTTCCCATATGATGTCGTCGAATACGGGCATCACGATGATTGCGACCAGGAAGCCGGAAGGAATGATCGCCTTCCTGCCTTTGCAGTAGGGGATGGTGCACAAGGTCGCGACGATCGCGCCCGGCACCATCACTCCGGCGATGAACGGCGGCGCGTAGTGCAGCAGTTCCTGCAGCCCCAGGAAGTACCACGGAGCCTTCGCCGGGTTCGGAGTCTTGCCGGGGTTGGCGATCTGCTCCAGCGGCGCGTTGAAGAAGTACGCGATCAGGAACAGCGCCATGCACAGCAGCCCGAACGCGATGAACTCGCGAGCGATCAGGTTCGGATACGTCGAGACGGTCTCTTCTTCCTCGGTGTCCTTGACCGTCGACCTGCCGGGGATGAAGGCCATCAGGCCGTACTCCTTGTCGTCGTGCCGATCTTCGTTGGTGTTGTCGGTGTTCAGTTTATAGACCTCCCGAAAAACCGTCTTTGCGCACCCTCCACAAGTGGTACACGATGAGCGCGACCATCACGAGCGGCACCGCGACGCAGTGCAGAACGTAGAACCGCAGCAGCGCGGGCTGGTCGACCGTCGCACCGCCGAGCAGCACGAACCGAATGTCCGCGCCGGCGAACGGCACCGCGCCCGCCATGTTCGTGCCGACCGTCACCGCCCAGAACGCAAGTTGGTCCCAAGGCAGCAGATAGCCGGTGAAACTCAGGAAGAACGTAAGTACCAGCAGGATGACGCCCACCACCCAGTTGAACTCCCGCGGGTGCTTGTACGCCTTGGAGACGAACACGCGGATCATGTGCAGGAACACGACGACAACCATCGCGTGGGCCCCCCACCGGTGGACGTTGCGCACGATCTTTCCGAGAGAGATCGCCGTCTGCAGGTCCACCATGTCCGCGTGGGCGCGCTCGACCGATGGCACGTAGTAGAACATCAGCAGCACGCCGGTCACCGTCAGGATCAGGAACAGCGCCGCAGAAAGCCCGCCAAGGCAGTACGTGCAGTTGAACTTGATCGCCTGAGCCTTGATCTTCGACGGGTGCAGGTGGAACCAGAAACTCGTGATCGCGATCTCCGATCGTTCGCGGTCTGTCCGGGGGTACGGCTTGGTAAAGATCGACCGCCAGACCAGCGACTGCTTCACGGTCTCGACGAACGTCTTCTTTGTGCCTGTCTTTTCTTCGTTTGGGATCTGACTCATGCCTTGAATCCTTTCTTGCGGTCGAGTTCTCCCGATTTGTCCACGATCAGCACGCCAAGCGCGTTCTCAGTGATCTCGAAGGAGTCGAGCGGGCGCGGCGCCGGGCCTGCGTAGTTCGTGCCGTCGTGGTGGTACTTGCTGCCGTGGCACGGGCAGAAAAAGCCGTTCGTCGCCGGGTCGGAGCGGACAGTACAGCCCAGGTGGGTGCAGACCGCCGAGATCGCGAGCAGTTTGTCGCCGTCGCGGACGATGAAGACCTTCTGGTCCTTCAGGAACGTCGCCGTCCCATCCGGGAAGTCGTCGAGTTTGCCGACGCGGAACTTGTTTGGCTTGCCGTATTCGACGTTCGGCACGAGGAACCGCAGGGAGCCGATCATGATCAGGAAAAGCGTGGTGCAGAAGGTCCACAGACCGGCCAGGAACAGCCTCCTGGTCGTCTTTTCGGACTTCGTCTCGGGCCCGCGCTTCACAGTCACATGCCCTCCTGATAGCGGCCCATCCACATCGCGTCGACGGGGCATCGTTCGACGCAGAGGCCACACCTCGTGCACAGTTCTTCGTCTTTCAGCATTGCATACCATCCGGGGCCGTCGTATGAGCGGTCGGACGCCATGTCTTCGAGCGTCATTGAGTGCCGCTTTTGTGCGAGGTCCTTCAACTTGTCGTCCACGTCGACGTTGTCGACCGGCACGATCCGCAGACAACCGTACGGGCAGACGTCGACGCATCCGCCGCACAGGACGCACTTGTCCCAGTCGACCATCGGGCTCAGGTTGCACTTGAGGCAACGCTGTGCCTCACGTACCGCCTCCATCCGCGAGAAGCCGACCTCGACCTCCGTGATGCCGACCCGCCGATCCATCGGGAGCGTCTTGATCTCCTGCCTTGGTATGTAATCGTAGTCCTTGGCCATGTGGTGCGTCTGCAGGCGAATGACCTGCGGCTCCCTGTGCCTCGGGTCTGGCGCTTCGGCGCCCGTCAAGTACCGATGGATCTCGAAGGCCGCCTTGCGTCCGTCTGCGACCGCCTCGATCGCGGTCCTTGCTCCAAACGCCGCATCGCCGCCCGCGAACACGCCGGGGATCGAGGTCGCCATCGTGTCGGGATCGGTCTTGAGCAGCCCGCGCGAGGTGAGCGTGGCCCGGCTTTCGTCGCTCAGGAAGGAGAGGTCCGTCTCCTGGCCGATCGCCAGCAGGATCGTGTCGCAGTCGAACGTCGACTCCGACCCTTCTTCGAACTTCGGGGAGAACCGGCCCCTATCGTCGAACACCGAAAGGCAGCGCCTCGTCACGAGCCCCGCGCACTTGCCGTCCCTTGCCTCGACCTCGACCGGCCCGACGGAGTTGTGGAGCACGATGCCCTCGTTCAGCGCTTCGACGATCTCCTCTTCATAGGCCGGCATCTCCTCCGGTGACTCCAGGCACATCAAGTGGACCTCCGTCGCGCCAGACCGCTTCGCGATCCTCGCGACGTCGACCGCCGGACCGAGCGCGACGCCCGTCGTCGCCTTAGCCGTGTCCTCGGCCGTCAGTTCGAGCGGCCCGCGGATCGCCGTCCTAGCGACGTCCATCGCGACGTTTCCGCCGCCGATGACGACGACCCGCTGCCCAATCTCCACCTTATAACCTAGGTTTTGGTTGAGGAGAAAATCGATTCCGTTGATGACGCCGTCGCTCTCGATGCCTGCGATCGGCAGTCCGCGCCCCTTCTGCGCACCGACCCCCAGGAAAACCGCGTCATAACCGCCGCTGAGCAGATCTTCGAGCGAGATATCGTCGCCGATGCGACAGTTCGTGCGGAGATCCACGCCGACCGAGAGCAGCGACTCGATCTCCTTGTTCATGATGTCCCGCGGGAGCCTGTACTCGGGGATTCCGTGCACCAGCATCCCGCCCGGACGGTCGCTCGCTTCGAAGAGCGTCGCCTGAAAGCCGAGCAGCGTCAGGTCGTGAGCGGCAGTCAGGCCCGCCGGGCCCGCGCCGATGACGGCGACCTTCTTCTTCGTCTTGTTGAGCCCGTCAAAGTCGCCGCCGGACTTGAATCCTGCGCTCGAATGGTCTGCCGCCGCCCGCTTCAGCCCGCGGATCGAGATCGGGTCGTCGTGCTTGCCGCGCCGACACGCGAACTCGCACGGGTGGCCGCAGATCCTCGCGCAAATGTTGACGAACGGGTTGGGGAAGCGGGCTATCTCGTACGCTGCATCGAAGTCGTTCCTGGCGATCGCCTCGATGTACCCTTGTGCGTTTGTTTCTACTGGGCACGCGCCACGGCAACTGACGAGTGACCTGAGCCACTTCGAGTCCATGGCACGTGCCCTGTATTTCATGCGTTCATGTTCCTTTCAATTTCGCGCTCTGTTAGAACGCGAATCTGAAGAAAACCCCCAGACTGTCGTCGCCGTTGACGTCTCTAGTGTATTCGCCTGCGATCGCAAAGTTGGTTCGCAGGAAGTGCGTGTAGTTGAACGTGTACGACTCGTGCTGCCAGTCGGGGTTGTCGCCCGAGTTGACGCGGTCGTAGCGCGCGGTGACGATGTCGTTGGGTCCAGTAATGAACCCGAGTTGTGCGAAGTAGCCGCTGACGTCCATCGGAGTCGAGTTGACCACCGCGGTCGGGTTGTCCGCCCTACCAGTGACGGCAGCCGCCTCAAAGATATACGGTTTCTGATTATTGCCCGCTTTCTTGATCGGCTTGCCGAACTGCCAGGTCAGGTCCGCACCGTAGAAGTGGAACTTGTTCTCGAACTCCGCCAGGGTGTTCGGATCCTGGACGATCGTCCGACCTGAGTAGCCAAAGAGTCCGAGTTGCGAGTCGTTGTCGAAGTTGAACCCGACGCGGGCCCAGTAGTCGGTGACCCCCGGCGAGGACGTGATTGGGGCGTTCGGATCGTCTGACTGGCCTTCTGTGCTCCCGTCGGAGATCGCGACCTCCCAGATCATTCCTTTCATGGAGTCGTAGGGGTCGCCCTGGTCTCCAAGTTGGAGGTCTTGTCCGCCCGCGAAGCCGTTCACCGGCACCAGTTTGTTCTGGGAGTCGCCGGAGGCTCCGTCGTCGCCGCTGGACGGGTTGCCCTTGACGAGATCGGAGGTGATGGTCGAGCCGACGGTGCCGAACAGCCGTATGCCGCCGACGATGTGGTCGAGCGCGAACCCGCCCACGTTGACGTCATAGATGCTGTACGGTGCGTCCGTCAGGCTGAACTCGTTGCTGAGGCCGTTCTCCATCAGGTCGAGCAGACCGACCTGCAGAAAGACGTTCTGGCCGCCGAGGAAACTGAAGACGGCGTTGGCCTTCTTGACCGCAGCCTCTCCGTCCTCGACCGAGATCTCGCTGAAGAACCCCATGTTCGGGGCCAGCGTCCCTCCGGCCAGCAGTTCTGCCTCGTTGAAGAAGTCAAACGAGTTGCGGTCGCTTGCGTTCACCCATTCGGGGAACGACATCGAACTCTTCAGTTGGATCGCGAACGGGATGCTCGAGGGCAGGCTGAAGTTGGGGTCCTCGTCGGCGTAGATCTTCTTCGTCTTCGAGTCGCCCGGCTGTTGATAGCCGCTCATCCTAAAGTTCTTCCCGAACGTCGTCAACTTCGGAAACCCGATGTGACAGCGCGCGCATGTCGTGTGATACTTTCTTGCGAATTCTGGTATTGCCTGCGCCGTCTCCGCCACTCCGAAGAGAGCGACTGCGCAGAGTGTGACCAGGTAACCCATTCTATGTGTTGCTTTCATGTACTATCTTCCGTTTCAGTACTTACTTACTGTTTTTGTTTGACTTACAAAGTGTCCAAGCCCCGTTCCTACGTCTTCACCTTCAGCAGGATCGTCGTGTTGCCCGTCGCTCCGACGGTGATGCTCTCATCGGTCGAACCCGTAGGAGTCCACACCTTCAGAGTGTACGAGCCGGCCGGCACGTCCGGGATCTTGAAAAGACCGGACTTGTCGGTCACGGCGAAGAACGGGTTGTCCAGGACTGCGATGTATCCTTTCATCGCCGCATGGATGTGGCACCTGACTGCAACGACTCCGAACTTGTCAAACGTGACGTCGGAGTACTTGCCTTTGTCAGGCTGGCTGATGTTGAACTTGAAGAGGCGAGAATTCGCGTAGACGTTGTGGAGAAACGGGTCGGAGTTCAGGAACCGCACTGTCGTGCCTACCATGATCGCGAGCGTGTCAGGGACGAACGTCTTGTCCTTCTGGTCCATGAGCACTGGCTTTTCCGGCGCTTTGAACTTGCCGGGCACCGACGCGATGTAGACGACCGCGCCCGTAACTCTCTTGCCATCGACGGTCGATTGGACTGCACCCTGGACGTTGCCTGCCATGGCAAATGGGGCCAACGTCGCGACCACCGCGAGGGCGGTCAGAGCCCGCTGGGAGAGTCCTCGGTTGCGTAACATTTCTTTCATGCTCCTTGCGAACGTTCTAGTTCGCTCTAGTTGAACTTTGTCACACGGGCCATCTGACCCGTATGACCGTGGTCATACCTATGCCACGGTGCCATTTCTAGACTCAAATGCCTGTTCCAACGATACTCCAACGGTCCTAGGATGCACAATGGGTGCAGGCGTCCCGCCGAGCAGCGCGCACACCGGGTGCGAGCAGGTCGAGCGCAGAGGCGCCAGCCTTGTGATGAGCCAGTTTTCTCAGCCTCTTCCGTTTTGGATATCGTTCGGCTCCCTCGCCGCAGCCTTGGTGGTCGTCGGAGTCGTTGCCTTCGCGGGCTGTGCGCTCTTGTATGCTTTTGGAAAAGAGACGGCGCTCGCCAAGAAGATCGGCAACGTCTGCTTTGCGACCGGCATCGGCACCCTCGTCTTCGCGATGGTCGCGCACCTCTCACTGATCCTGACCAAGCAGTACTCCTTCCAGTACGTGTGGACGCACACCAGCAACGAACTGCCGTTCATCTATAGGCTTTCGGCCGCGTGGGCGGGCCAGGAGGGGAGTTTCCTGCTGTGGGCGGCCATGACCGGAATCATAGGAGCGATCGTCGTACGTTGGACGGGGAAGTACCGCCGCTGGTATCTCGTCAGCCTCGCCGGCGTCCTCGCCTGCCTCATGGGCATCCTCGCCTACGAATCGCCTTTCAGACTGATCACGATCACCCCAGAACTGATGGCCGCGCTCCCCGCAGGAGTCACGATGGTCCTCCCTCCTGACGGCCAGGGCCTCAACCCCTCGCTCGTCAGCCCATGGATGGTCATCCATCCCTGGATCATCTTTGCGGGCTTCGGTTCGCTCGGCGCTCTCTTCGCCTGGTCGGTCTCGGCAGCCGTCTCCGCAGACTGGGACGGCTGGGCCAAGGCGGTCCGGCCAGTCGTGATCCTTTCGATGAGCCTGATCGGCCTCGGCCTGGTCTTCGGCGGCGTTTGGGCGTACGAGACCCTCGGGTGGGGAGGGTTCTGGGCGTGGGACCCGGTCGAGAACGTCGCGCTCGTCCCCTGGCTGCTTTCGATCGTCTTCGCGCACGGGCTCTACATCCAGAACCACCGCCACAAGTGGACCCGGTTCAACCTCGTCATGGGCGCGCTGCCGTTCCTCTCGTTCGCCTGGGGCACGCTATTAACAAGGAGTGGAGCCCTCACAGCCGTCAGCGTCCACAGTTTCGCCCGTATGGAGGAGGGCGCGCACGGAATCATGTTCTGGCTCGTGCGGTCAATCGTCCTCATCGTCCTCTTCGGAGGTGGCTTTGTGGCGGCCCGCAAGATTCGTGCAGCCGAAGAAGGTTCGGATGCACGGGCGGCATCCCCGCTGAGCATCGTCTTGGTCGCCGTCGCGTTCTTCATAGTGGCCGCAATCGTGTTCGCTGTCCTCACGTCCGCCGGAGAGGGGCGCTCGTTCCAGTGGTCGGTCTATAGCGGCTTTCTGATCTCTCTGGTCGTCGGTCTCGCGGCGTTCCTCGCAGGCGTCCTAGTCGGCAAAGCCGCCGCACCGGCCGTCGCTTCCGGACGCGAGGAGGTCGCCGAACACCGCACCAAGGCGATCGCGATCGGGATGGCTCTTGTTGCAGTCCCCGGCGTGCTCGCGGCGATTGGTTCAGCCGTCCCGCTGTTTGCGACCATCGTCTCCAAAAAACCCAGTGTCGTCGAGGAGGGAACCTACAACCGCTCGCTCGGCGCGTTCCTCGTCCTTATATTAATCGTCGTCGGCATCGCGCCCTTCATGGGCTGGACCGCCACCAAGCGAGAGCGCATCGCCAGGGTCCTTCTCTCGTCCGGCATCGGCCTGGTGCTCGCCGTCGCCTCCGTCTTCGTACTCAGGAAGTTCGACCTCACGCGTCCTGACGGCGTGCCGATGAAGGCACAAGAACTTGTCCTCTATGAGGCCATCATCGCAGCCTGGCTCTTCGCCGTCGTCGCCAACGCAGTCCGCCTGTTCGAGCGGATGAAGGCCAAGACCGGCAACCCCGGCCCCTTTCTCGCGCACGCTGGTGTCGCTCTCGTCCTGTTAGGAATCGTAGTGTCGAGGGCCTTCGGCAGGCAACAGACCGGCATCGTCGCGGTCGGCGAGCCGGCGACAGTCATTGGCGCACAGTTGAGCGTCCCCTCCGAACCCTCGCAGACCGCAATGCTCAAGCCCGGAAACAAGGTGCCGTTCAAACTGGAGTGGGCCAAGCGAGACTACACTCTGTCGCCCGTAGTCTACGAACAGCCTACGGCGATGGGAAGCCTCCAGCCCGTCACGAGGCCCGACATCCGTTCGACTCCGTTCTACGACCTCTACCTCTCGGTCGCGGACATGGTCAAGGACTACGTGGACCCAGTCCGTTTCGGGCTCGGCGACACCAAGGCCGTCGGCGACTTCATGTTCACGCTCGCATCGCTCCAGCAGCAGACGCCGTCGACCGCCGTCGCGACCTTCAACGTCCGCAACTCCGACGGCGAGACGCGCACGTTCAGAGTGCAGCGCGGCACCGCGGACGGCACCTCGGACCCTGTCCCGTTCGCGGACTTTGTGGGCATGCGGCTCGACTCGGCTGACGTCGCGAGCGGCTCAGTCGTCCTCTCGACCCCCTATGAGCGACCGGTGTTTCCCGTCGAACTCATGTTCCGTCCCATGACGGTATTGGTCTGGATCGGGGCTTTGGCGACCATGATGGGCATGGTCTTCGTCTATCGGCGCAAATGACGCGCACTACTCGAAACTGCTCCTCTTGAGTTCGTCCGTGTCGATGATCGTCACGTAGTGGTCGTCTGTCCTGACCAGCCCGCTCCTCTGCCAGCGGCTGAACACGCGGATCGCCGACTCGACGGTCGTCCCGGCCATTTCCGCCAGGTCGCGCCGCATCAGCGGCATCTGCAGCCTGACGCCTGCGGACGTCTCTTCTCCATACGACTGCGCAAGCAGCAGCAGGATCACAGCGATTTTGGCCTCGACGCTCCCGGTCGAGAGGTGCGCCATGATCTCCATCCTCTCCCTGAACCGGTGGGTCGTCCGCTTGAGCAGGCTCGCCCGGAGCAGTCTGTTGTTGTCGTAGATCGGCAGGAAGGCGGCCTTTGGAATCTTGAGGTACCAGGTGAAGCAGACCGCGCGCGCCATCAGGGGGCAGCCTGTCCCCTCGATCATTCCGAGCAGCCCGAAGATCTGCCCGGGGCCGAACACTTCAAAGGTCGTCTGGTGGCCGGGGCCCATGCTCCGGACCATCTTGACGAACCCGGCGCCGACGAGACCGTAGAATTCGACCTGGCTCCCATTGATCCAAATTGTCTCGCCCCTTTCGGCGGATGCCATGTGAGACACCTTCGCCAGTTCGTCGAGATCCTCGGCCGGGAGGGTGTTGAAGAGTGTGCTAGATCTTAGGGCTCCAATATTCGTAGGTCGCTCTGGGACCGAAGACACTTTTCAGAATGATATCACGAAGGCCAGGTTCGCGTCTATTGCGCGGGTGCAGGATTAGCGCGCTGTAGACTTCGTTAGACGGGATGCCGGGAGGTCTTCAGGCTACTGATCGGATGGGCTGCTTGATCGTCAGCAGGCTGCTGTTGATCCAAATCGGGGAGGAAGTGGCTGCCGCTGTAGGACTCGAACCTACGACCCGCTGATTAACAGTCAGCTGCTCTACCAACTGAGCTAAGCGGCAGTCTGAACCGGGATTCTACCTAAGGTTATCGGTGCACGAAGCCGCTCTCGTGAGGCTTTGGGGCTCTAGACTTTCGACCTCATCTCAGAGTCCAGACGCCTGCCCTCAGACGCGCACAGCGAAGCCAGTTCCTGCACGTCGCTGAAGCCCGTCCGGAAGTTCACGATGCACGCCCGCAGCAGGTATTCACCATCGATCACGGCGTTCGAGACGAAGGCCCGCCCGCTGTTGCACACGGCCGAAAGGATCGCCTCGTTCAGGCGGTTGAGGTATTCGGTGTCGGTCACCCCAGGCGGCACGTATCGGAAGCAGGCGATCGAGAGGCGGCACGACTTCAACTCCAGTTCTGGTTCGTCTTCAACGAAGCCAGCAAGCGCCCGCGCGAGCGCGACGTCCTGCCCGATGGTCTCGACGTATCCCTTGCGACCCAACTGCCGCAGAACCGTCCACACCTTGAGCGCGCGAAACGCGCGCGAGTTCTGGATTCCCACCTCGAAGAAACTGATCCAGTCCTCACTGTCTTCGCGGCCGAAGTGATAGTAGGGCGGACGATATGAAAACGCATCGAGGAGGCACTGGCGGTCTCGAGTGAGAACGCAACCCGCCTCTAGCGGAGAATAGAGCCACTTGTGCGGATCGACTGCGATGGAGTCCGCGCGTGCGAGTGCTTTCAGTCCTGCTGGTGCCTCGGGCAAGCATGCCGCCGGCGCGCCATAGGCGCCGTCAACGTGCAGCCACAGGCCGTGCTTTTCGCAGACGTCGGCGATTCCACCGATGTCGTCGACTTGGCCCGTGCTGACGGTTCCTCCCGAGGCGACGACAAGAAACGGCTTTAGCCCGTTATCCTTGTCTCGCAAGACCGCCTGCTCGAGGTCGGTCGGCGACATGAGTTCATCCTTTCCAGGCAACATGCGCACCGCGTCGCGACCGACGCCAGAGAGGTCGCTCGCCTTCTCTAGCCAGGTGTGCGTCGCTGCGGGTGCATAGGCACACAGTCCAGGGGAGACGCCTTTCGACCGCGACTCCTGGCCGAGGGCGGCGGTCCGCGCGACCCAAAAACCGATCATGTTTGCGACGTTTCCGCCGCTGCACATCAAGCCAGAGCACGGCGACCGGTAGCCGAGCAGTTCGCCGATCCACTGGACAGTCTGAATCTCGATCGCACCGGCCACTGGCGAGAGCGGCCAGCCGCCGCAGTTCGGGTTGATGCTGGCGGCAAGCAGGTCGGAGAGTACGCCGAGAGGTGCAGCGGAAGAGGTGATATAGCCCATGAACCGCGGGTGCCCGTTCAATAGCGAGCCGGCCGCCATCGCTTCGAACGAACTTCGCATGACCTCGCCGGCGTCCTCGCCCTCATCGGGCAGGCGGCGCTTTCCGATGAGAGACCACGCCTGCGCAGGGTCGTCCCCGGGCGTAACCGGGCGCTCGTCCACGGTGTCCCAGAAATCGGCGAGGCCGTCCACCAGCGCGTGGCCGATCTCCCGGAACTGCTCCGCGCTGAGGTCCACGGGGGAGCGTCTCGGGTCGAGTCCGTCTGTCATATGGCCCAATGATATCCCCGGGTTTGGTTTGGTGCGATTCGTGCAGTAGACTCAAAGTCATAAGCCTCACTGGCGAGGCGGAGGAGTAGCATGGACGGCTACAAGCATCTAGATTTCTTACAGGTCACCGAGGAGGCGGCGCTCGCGTCGTCGCGATGGGTCGGAAAAGGCAAGCGCGACGAGGCCGACCAGGCCGCGTGCGAGGCCATGCGGTCGCGCCTGAACTCGATGGAGATGTGCGCGACCATCGTCATCGGCGAGGGTGAGCGCGACGAAGCGCCGATGCTCTACATCGGCGAGAAACTGGGCAGGGGCGAGGGCCCGAACATCCAGATCGCGGTCGACCCGCTCGAGGGGACCAACCTGTGCGCCAACGGCACGCCCAACGCGATCTCCGTGCTCGCTGCCGCTGTCGAGGGTGAAGGCTTCCTCATGCACGCGCCTGACTGCTACATGGAGAAACTCGTCGTCGGTGCGGAGTGCGTCGGTGTCGTGGACATCACGCTTCCGCCGCGCGTCAACGTGCGACTCATCGCCAAGGCGCTGGGTAAGGACGTCGATGAGTGCATCATCGGCATCCTCGACAGGCCGCGCCACGAGGCGCTCATCTCCGAACTCCGCGAGGCCGGTTGCCGCGTGCACCTCGTGCCGGACGGCGACCTTTCCGTCGCCATCGCCGCGCTCGACCCCGAATCGGGCATCGACGGGCTGATGGGCATCGGCGGTGCGCCGGAAGGCGTCATCACCGCCGCGGCGGTGCTGTGCACGGGCGGCGAGATGCAGGCGCGACTCAAGTTGCGCGACGACAAGGAGCGCTCCCGCGCCGAGAGCATGATCGAAGGAGACGTCGACCGTGTGTTCCGCACCAAGGACATGGCGTCGGGCGGCGTCGTCTTCGCGGCGACCGGGATCACGTCGGGCGACCTTCTCAAAGGCGTGCGCTACAAGCGCAACTACGCGCAGACCGAGAGCATCGTGATGCGCTCGAACGGAATCATCCGTCGCATCGAGACGGTGCACATGGAAGAGCCGGCGCACTAGCACGCGTTGAGGTTCTTGCGCTTTGCGGCGATTGATCCCGCTTGCCTGCGCACTGTCAGTTTGTCCTGGGGAGTGGGGAAGACCGTCACAGCCGTGTTCTTGAACGCCGGAGTGCGCGAGGCGGGGTCGGCGCGGCGTGGGACGAGCGCGTTAGCCTCGGGGAAGTACATGACGACGTTGCCGGGCCGCACGTCGATCTCCCTCACAAGCAAGTTGTGCATCTCTGCCGTCGCGCTCTTGACCGTCGCGCGCTGGTCTGCGTGCAGACCGAGCCGAGCGATGTCGTCCGCGTGCATCATCACGACGTCGCGACGCTCCTGTCCGCGGTAGCGGTCCTCCTCTTCATAGACGACGGTGTTGAACTGTCCCTCCGAGCGGACAGTTATGAGTCGTAGATCGTCTGTTGTCGCGGGCATGTCGATCGAGTGGAACTGCGCGCGTCCGTTCGGAGTCCGGAAGACCGGCTCGTGGAACGTGCGTCCCCCGATCTGGAACTCCTCCTTGGTCTTGCCGATGTCGGAGATCTTCTCGTATCCCGTGACGACCGCACCGATCGCTTCTCGCACGGTGTCGTGCGAGCGCAGCGCCTCCCAGTCGATCGTGTCACCGGGGAAGAGCCGTTGCGCGAGGTCCACGGTTACGTCGACTTCGCTGCGCGGGCCGTCGAGGCGCTTCGGTCCGCCGTCGGAGAGGCGCACGTAATTGAACATCGACTCCTGTGTCGTGGCCTCGCTCTCCTCGTCGCGTGCGAGGACAGGCAGGATGAGCGTCTCCTTGCCCCGGCCCCATGCATGTCCTGTGTTGAGGGTCGTCGAGAGAAACACAACTTGGTCGATCTGTGACAGCGCGCGGTGGGCGGATAAGGCATCTGGGTTGGAACCGTAGAGGTTGCCGCCGAGGCACAGCGCGAACTTGATGTGCCCTTCGGTCGCACGCTCCAGGCAGCCGAGGGTGTCAAGTCCGGCCGACTTCGGCATCGAAATGCCGAAGAGCGACTCCAGGCGGTCGAGCATCGCGCCCTTGAGTTTTGGGACGACTCCCATCGAGCCGATGCCCTGCACGTTGGAGTGTCCGCGCAGCGGAAGGAGACCGCAGTTGGGCTTGCCGAGCATCCCGCGTAGCATCGCGAGGTTCGCAATCGCCTGCACGTTCTGCACGCCGTTCGTATGGTGTGTGATCCCCATCGCCCATGCGAAGACAGTCTTTTGAGAAGCGGCGTAGAGCCGCGCGGCCTCTTGGATTTCCGACTTCGGAACTCCGGACAGGGCGGTGACCGTCTCCCAGTCTGTTTGTTCGACTTGCAGCATGAACTCCTGCGAACCGTCGGTGTAGTTGTCGATGAACTCTTCGTCAATTGCGCCGCGCTCGATGATCGCCTTTGCGATCCCCAAAAGGAGCGCGGCGTCGCCGCCCGCGTGCGGCTGGATGTAGAGGTCGCACGACTGCGACCCGAAGAGTAGGCTGCGCACGTCTGACGGCACGCGGAACGACTCGAGGCCCGGCTCGCGCAGTGGGTTAATGACGACGACCTTTCCTCCGCGACGCCGCAGATTGAGCAGCGTGCGCATGAAGCGCGGGTGGTTGCTGGCGGGGTTCGCTCCGATCAGGAACAGCAGGTCGCAGTGCTCAAGGTCCTCTAGGACGACGGTCGCAGTGCCGGACCCGGTGACCGACGTGAGACCGACGCCGGAGGCCTGGTGGCAGTAGTACGAGCAGTTGTTGACGTTGTTGGTGCCGTACCTGCGTGCGAGCAGTTGCAGGAGGAAGCCGGCCTCGTTGGAAGAGCGGCCGCTGAAGTAGAAGAACGACTCTTCGGGGTCCGTCTTTTTGAGTTTATCGGCGACCTTGTCGAGCGCCTCGTCCCAGCCGATCTTGCGGTAGTGCGTGTCGCCCGGGGAAGCGTAGAGCGGCTGCGTGAGACGACCTGCGGACTCGAGTTCGCGCGGTGAGAACCCTTTGAGGTCCCCGAGCGAGAACTCGCTGAAGAACTCGGGAAGTACTGCGCCCTGCATGTCGGCGGCCATCGCCTGGATGCTCTTTTTGCAGACCTCAGGGAAGTGCCCGATCTCGTTGACCATCCCGCCCTTTTGTCCGCCCATGCCGAGCGCGCAGGTCTTGCAGGCGTTGCGGGTCCGCAGCGCCTTGTACATACGGAGGAAGCCGCCCGCCTCGCGCGACTTTTTGAGCGCGTAGGCTATGGCGGCGAAGCCTCCGCCGCTGGGCCGCTTGGTCATATTTGTGATGTTACCGAAGGACGAGATCGCGCTCTTTTATGGATTCTCCCGTTTCCCTCCCGTTTTCTCCCGTTTGTTGCGTGATTTCCGCTCCCGTTTTTCTCCGTTTTTCTCCGTTTTTGTGGAGGCCTTTTGCAGGCCAGCCTTAGAACCGTGCGTTCTTCGGCTAACAGTCTTCTTGACGCCTCGCCTTGCGTGAAGGTTCCTGGAGCGAAAAAACAGTCTTGACACGGCGTCAAGGCATAATCCCTGCCATGCGCATCGCCCTGGTCCAACAGCACGCCACGCACGACAAGGCGGAGAACGTCGCGCGCGGTCTGCGCGCGGCCGCTTACGCCGCGTCGGAGGGTGCGCAGGTGGTGGCGTTCGCGGAACTCGCCTTCGAGCGGTTCCATCCGCAGGAGCCGGCGAGCGGAGACCTGTCACGACTGGCCGAAACGGTACCCGGCCCGACGGTCGAGCGGTTCCAGGAGTTCGCGCGCGAGAACGGGGTCGTATTCGTGCTCAACCTCTACGAGCAGGACGGCGACAAGTATTACGACTGCTCGCCGGTGATCGACGCGGACGGGACGCTGATGGGGCGCACGCGAATGGCGCACATCACAGACTATCCGTGCTTCCATGAGCGCGGCTACTATGCGCCAGGCGACACGGGCGCGCCTGTCTATGAGACGGCCCACGGCAAGATCGGCGTGGCGATCTGTTACGACCGGCACTACCCGGAGTACATGCGGATGCTCGCGCTGGACGGAGCGGAGGTGGTGTTCGTACCTCAGGCGGGGGCAGAAGACGAGTGGCCGGAAGGGCTGTATGAGGCGGAGGTGCGCGTCGCGGCTTTCCAAAACGGGATCTTTGTCGCGCTTTGCAACCGAGTTGGCAGGGAAGAGAAGTTGGTGTTCGGCGGCGAGTCCTTTGTGAGCGCGCCGGACGGGACGGTGCTGGCGCGAGCGCCGAGGGGCGAGGACGCGGTTCTCTTGGCGGACCTCGACCTTTCGCAGGTGGAGGGCAGCCACGCTAAGCGGCTCTTCTTGCGCGACCGCCGTCCTGAGTTGTATGAGCGGCTCTGCAAGTAAGAACCTTGGTAACCTAGTCGGCATGAAGCGAACTTTGGCCCTGTTGCTCGCCGCCGCCGCGGTCTTGGCGATGGGAGCGTCGGTCGTCGGCGACGCTGCCTCGATCTCGAAATCGATCGGGACGCTGCGGTCCCTTCCGCACGACAAGCGCGTAGAGTTGACGAAGGACCTTGCGCTACAGATCCGTGACCTGAAGCCCGGCAAGGAGAAGGTCGCTCTGGCGTCTGGCCTGGCCAACGTCTCGACCGAGGGCGACTTCGGAAGCGACACGCTACAAGAGGTGACTGTGACCCTCGCGTCGGCCGTGCGCGAGTCGCCACCGGCGCAACAAGAGAACGGACAGCCCGCGCGCGTCTATACGACGCTCGCGAACCTCGCGCGCTACGAGCACATGCACGTCGACCTGGACTCGGCCGACTACATCGCGGCGCTGCACGACATTGTGAGCCTGGAGGAAGAGCGCGCGAAACTTGACTTCACGCTGACCGACATCTCGGGGAAGGAGTGGACGCTCTCGTCACTGAAGGGCAGGGTGGTGCTCGTCAATTTTTGGGCGACGTGGTGTCCGCCGTGCCGCAAGGAGATGCCGGACCTGGAGGTGCTCTACAACCGGTTTAAGGACCAGGGCCTCGTCGTACTCTCCATCTCGGACGAGAAACCGGAGACGGTCAGGCCTTACATCGCGGAGCACAAGTTCACATACCCGATCCTGCTCGACCCGGGCCGCAAGGTCAACTCGGCCTTCAAGATCGACAGCATTCCTAAGAACTTCGTCTACAACCGCGAAGGGCGGATCGTCGCGCAGTCGATCGACATGCGCACGCAGGAGCAGTTCCTGAAGATGCTCGCGCTGGCCGGGTTGAAGTAGCGTGTTCGACACGACGCAGAAATTCAACGACCGCGCCGACGACTACGCAAAGTACCGACCTCGCTACCCACAAGGCGTGTTTGATCTGCTCACTGAGGAGTGCGAGGTGGGCCAGGAATGCGCCGTGGCAGACGTGGGTTCAGGGACCGGGATCTTTGCGATGGGGCTCGTCGAGACCGGT
>DATLWQ010000305.1:0-2631 GCA_035576225.1 Fimbriimonadaceae bacterium
ACCTACCGCCAAAGCAGCCGGGACGCCTGGACGATCCAGTGGAACGCCGAACAGTATCCGACGAGGACGGGCGACCCCGGACTGGACATCGATCACCGGGTCATGTCGTTCGGATACCAGCGCCGCATGGGAAGGGACTCGGTGCTCCAACTCTACTTTAGCGAGAACGGCGACTTCTTCCGTTTTCCGGGCGGCCCTACCGTCGGGCCCGACTTCACTGTGGGGGCGAGCATCGTCCGTAGGCAGTAAACGAAAGACGGCCGACCCTGACGGATCGGCCGTCTCTAATTCCGTATCTGATCAGTCGCCCTTGCGGGGTCGACGACCCATGCCAGACTCCTCGGTCAGGCCGCTGGCTACGAATGGCAGAAGAGCCATCTCGCGCGCCCGTTTGATTGCCCGGCTGATCATGCGCTGTTGCTTGGCCGTGTTCCCGGTCTGTCGGCGGGGAAGGATCTTTCCTCGCTCGGTCAAGAACCTCTTAAGCGTAGCAATGTCCTTGTAGTCGACCGTCTCGATCTTGTTCAGGGTGAGGTAACTGACCTTGCTACGGCCGCGCCTTCTGATCCTCGGCTCGCGAGGTTCGTCCTTCTCTTCGATGGCGGCCTCGTCCATCATGTCGTCGGCCATCGAGTCGCTGTCCTCGTCGGCCTTTGTCTTCTTCTTTTTCGGCTCCGCGGCGGGAGCGGCGCTGGACTCCTCGTCCGGCGTCGTGGTCGTTGTTTCTTCGCTCATGGTTTCGCTCTTGGCGGCCCTCCCGGGCTCGAATTATAGCATTTTGAACCTGCTGAGGCGGGCCCCAGGCCCCCAAAAGGAAATCGGGGCCGGCTGGGATCGCCGGCCCCTGGTGGGCTGGAGGGTGATTGGAGGAATCGTTTCCTCCCGGGTATGGCTTCAGAGTTCAGAAAACCCGTCGACAACGGTCTCGTTCCAGGGCTCCACGCGCGATCTATATGTCTTGTTGCCAGGGTCGAGCCGGACTCACGCGAACTCGCGAACTTTTACGCGCGTCACTTTGCTGGCCCGCACAGCAAACCTACTGCTGTGGCTCGGCAAGGGCGGAGGCGACGACCCTGCTGCGTGGTCGCCAGACGACGCCCGTCACGTCCTGCGCGGTGACTTGTTCACCGCCGACCCCCTCCTTGCCTCCGGGTAGGTAGGCGGCGGTCTGGTCGCTCACCGCGAGGCACCCGACCGGGGACGCCTTTTGAAGGTGGGCTGCGATGTCGATGACATGGGCGAAGTTGACGCTCTTCACGTCCTTTCCCGGCGCCAGCACGCTCCCAGTGTGAATTCCGCCTCGCAGTTCGATCGGTTTCGTCAGTTTGTTGCGGAAGGCATTGAACTCGAAGAGCCCCGCCATCATCGCGCGCCCTGAGGCGTAGGCGTCGGCGGGGGACTCGAATGCGACCGTCACGCCATCGCCGGCCGTCGAATGGACGCGCCCCCTGTGCTTGGCTGCGATCGTCGCCACATACTTGTGGTACTCGTTGAAGGTGTACTCGACTGAGAGCGCGTCGTTCTCGGTCTTCATCTTTGTCGAGCCCACGACGTCGAGGCTCAGGAACGTGACGAACTTCTCGTCCGACTTTAGCCTGTCCTGGATCTCCAGCAGTTGGTTCAGCAGTTCCTGGCGCTCGTTGGCCGGGTCCCGCAACCCCAGCATCCGCCTGATCGGTCCGCCGATCAGTGAGGACAGGAAGCCGGCTGCGGCGCCCATCGGGATGAACAGTAGGATAAACCCTGGTGCCGGGCCGTTGTTCGAGATTCCCGGAACCAGCCCGACCAAGAACGTAAAGAGGGTGGTCATCACGAACGCGACGCCTGCGCCCAGGCCGCCCGCCAGCGTCGCCGTCTTTGCGTCCCTGGCGACGGCGCAGTTCCACGCCATGCCGATGATCGTCAGAATGGCGAGCGTCCCGGAGAGCCCGGAGGCGTCGCCCACCGCGTTCGAAAGCGTCAGCAGCAGCCCCAGTGCCGTCGCCAACACGCTCGACGCGATGTACCGCCTCGTCGCCTGGTCGAACGCGAGGAACGAACTCTTGACCCTTTCGAGGGGGGTCGCGTTCTCTTCGACGGGCAGTGATCGCAATGCGAGGCGGACGTAGGCGACAGGTGCGCCTGTCGCCTCGGCGACGGCCAGGACGGCCGAATCGTCAAGGTCCTCGCCGGTCGACTCCCTGAGGCGCGCGGCAAGGTTGACGATCTCGTCGAAGGAGTCGTCGCTGATCTGCTCTTCGTGCTCGATCTGCTGCTCGCGGCCCGCTTCCACCGGCTCATTCTACTGCCTAAGGGCCCTTCGAGTTGCCGTCAACTGCAGCCGCTTGGTGGCGGAGGTGGCCCGCCAGTCTTGAGCGGGATGCCTGGGGTCGCCGGAAGCGGGTTGTCGCCTGCGGTGAGCGGACCGATCGCAATTCGGCAGGTCGCGTCGAGCGGACTGTAATGGATGCCCTGCCAGTAGACGTCGACATAATACAGGCTCGTCCTGATCGAGCCTCCTTGCAGCATCATGAGCGCGGCAGACGTCGGTACGTGCCCACTGAACGTGCCGTCGGGCATCGTCCTCGCTGAGCCCACGAGCGTGCCGATGGAGTCGAAGAAGTCGACTCCGACGTGTGGAATCCCGTTTGT
>DATLWQ010000306.1:0-5631 GCA_035576225.1 Fimbriimonadaceae bacterium
CACGCAGATCGAGGCGCAGCCCCGCCTTGCGCTTGCCCTTGTCGGGGCCGTGGCAAAAGAAACACTTGTCCGAGAGGATCGGCCGCACGTCGCGGTTGAAGTCCACCTTGCGCGGTTTCGACGGCGCAGCAGGGCCCACCGCCGTCAGGCCGGCCACAAACAAGGATCCCCCCGCCAGACACAAAAAGAACTTACACAGGGTCACAGTCTCTAGACGATAGGATACACGTTCGGGCCTTGACTTCGGCCTGGAAAACGGCCACCATCCGCTCATGGACGCCCGCGAAGAGGTTCTGACGGCCACTGAAAGCCTTCTCAAGAGCATCGAAAGCGCCGACTGGCCCGAATACACGCGCCTGTGCGCACAGGACCTCACCTGCTTCGAGCCCGAGGCCAAGGGCCGCCTCGAACACGGCATCGACTTCCACAAGCAGTTCTTCGACCAGGGTGGACACATGAAGGGCCACTCCAACACGATCCTTGAGCCGCACGTCCGCCTCCTCGGGCCAGACGCGGCGGTCGTCACGTATGTACGTCTCGCCCAGGGCTCGGGCCCCGACCGCCGCTTCGAAGAGACCCGCGTCTGGCAAAGGACGTCCGAAGGCTGGAAGCACGTCCACTTCCACCGCTCACGAGTCACAACACAGCCGTAGACAAACGGAACGCGGGCATTCAGCCCGCACCGTCCGTAGGCGAGCCGTGCACCAGTTCCCTCCCCCTTGGGATTTGCCGCGTCGAATCCTGGTTACCCAGGATTCGACCCGCGCAAAGGTTTGGGAGGGGCTGTAACTAGTCGAACTCCCCGAACCCCCGTACCTCCGATAGGCAGTGCCAAACTCAATAGAAGTGACATACGACGACGTCGTCAAGATCGCCCTCGCCCTCCCAGGCACAGAAGAAGGCATCGCCTACCGCGCGCCCTGCGTCAAGCGGGAAGGGAAGTTCATGCTCGCGCCCAAGAAGGACGGCGTCACCATGGCCGTCAAACTCGATTGGGCCACCCACGATCGCCTCCTGGAAGAACACCCGGACGTCTTCTACAAGACCCCCCACTACGACGGCTACGCCGCCTTTCTCGTCCGCCTGCCAAAACTCACTAAGAAAGTGGCGCAGGAACTCGTGACAGCCTCCTGGGAGAATGCCCCGAAGCCTTCCACCAGGCGCAGAGCACAATGAACAGCCAAAAAAATGCGGGCGGCAGTGGGGCCGCCCGCAATCTTCCCTCGGATGCTTCCTATCAGCGGCGAGCCCTTCGCTTTCGCATGAACAGGAGACCGGTTCCCAGCGCAAGCAGCACGGACGGCTCAGGGACTGCGCTATTGCGCCAGTCCATGCCCGATCCTGATGAGAAGTTTGGGTTGGTCGGGTTTCCGCTCGCGTCAAAGAACCCGCTAATCCCGTTCCAGTACGCCGTGTGTGAAAAGTCGAGCGTGCCGCTCGCCGTCCCCGCGAGGACGTTGAAGTTCGACGCGTCCGTGTACGCCTCCATGTTCATCCGGAGCAGGAACGGCTGCCCATAGATGAAGTCCAGAGTGACTTCCGTCAGCGGCTGGCTGAGATCGTCGCCGGAATAGAAGACGTTCCCGTCCGGGTCGCTGGTCCACTCTCCGAACCACCCACCGACCAAGAAACTGTCGCCGTTGTCGGTGCTCGTCCCGATCCATGAGTTCCAGAACCCGTAGATGTAGGCGTCACTGAACGGGTCGCCAGAAGCGTAGCCTCCCGACAGACCGTAGGAGGCCGTCCCGGAAACGAGCAGATTCGCCGTAAAGTGTCCGAGCGTTCCGTTCAAGAGCGGATCGTCGATCGTGACCGTGTCGGTCCAATAGGTCAGGGCGTCCGACATCAGCGAGAACGCCGGATTGGCGGAGTCTAAAGAGGAGTAACTCGAAGACACTCTGGCGACCCCGGGCGCGATCTGCGCCTGTGCAAGTGCAGATCCCGTCGGGTCGTTGATCGCCAGCGTCTGAAGGTTGGGATCGTCGATGTAGGTCACCTCCTGAAAGTTGTCGTCGACCATTCCACCGACCGTCGTCGTGTAGCTCAAAGTCTGGGCGTTCGCTACAACACCCACCATAAGCAAACCAAACAAGGCTATTTTTCGCATCAATGCCTCCTCTCCCACCTGAGAAGTGCAATCTGGGCGACGCCCAGATACATCCGGTGAGAGACAAAGAACTCTTACAAGTTAGTGAAGATTAAAAGCCAACCTGTCGGATTGGTACTGTCCTCGTTTCCATGGACACGATGCAAGAAGGGACGGGCCCCCTCCTACAGAAGGGGGCCCGCTTTAGGCACCAAAGGGGCGAGTCGTTACTTGGTCGGCGGCGGCGGTCCCTCCGCAGGCAGGTCGCTGTTGAAGATGTCTCGATACATCAGCCACGAGCCGTCCGCCTGCTTCTTGCGGATCTCGATGTACTTGCCGTGGTCGTCCATCGACTTTCCGTCTGGCATGATGAAGGTGGCCTTGTAAGTGCCGACGACCACTGCCTCGTCCCCCATCCCGTGGACTTCGTCGACGGTCGCCGAAAAGTCCTTGACCTTCGGCATGCTTTTGCCAAAGTTGACGATTGCGTCGTGGCCGACCACAGCGGGGCCGTTGGGAGGCATGACCATGGCGTCCGCCGTGTAGCAAGACGCCGCAGCCTCAAAGTCTCCGGCGTTAAAGGCCGCGTCGAACTTGTCGGTCGTTGCCTGGATCTTGGCCTTGTCGTCGGCCGTGAGCGTCGCAGGAGCGGCGGTTTGCTCGGGTGTGGTCATCGGCGCTGGGGGTTTGCCGCAGCCGACGAGCACTGCCATTGCCAAAACGAACATCGGAACGTTCTTCTTCATGACATACCTCGTTTGAGGGGCTCGGGGGCCCCGCGATTGCGCGATATTACCGCTGGCCAACCCTGGTCCCGAGCATCGGCGCCCAGTTGAATCCTCGTCGCCGTCAAAACGGTCAAAATGTCGCAAAATCGGTTGACAGCCCAATGAAGACCAACCGCCTCGAAGCCTTCAGTGACGGCGTGCTCGCCATCGTCATCACCATCATGGTCCTCGAACTCAAGGTTCCGCACGAGCCGAGCATCGAGGCGCTCGGGCCGCTCCTCCCGGTCTTCCTCTCCTACGCGATGAGTTTCGTCTACCTCGCGATCTACTGGAACAACCACCACCATATGCTCCAAGTGACCGAGCGCGCCAGCGGCGGAATCCTTTGGGCCAACATGCACCTCCTTTTCTGGCTCTCGCTCGTCCCCTTCGTCACCGGATGGATGGGCGAGAACTCCTTCTCACCCGTCCCGACAGCGGTCTACGGAGTCGTGCTGCTCTTTGCAGCGATCGCTTATTACATCCTGCAGACCGTCATCGTCCGTCATCAGGGAGAGGTTTCACCCCTCAAGTCGATGATCGGAAAGGACGTCAAAGGAAAGGGAAGCGTCGTCCTCTACATAGTCGCAATACCGCTCGCGTTCCTGACCCAGTGGGCCGCCGTCGGCATCTACGTTGCCGTCGCACTGGTCTGGCTCGTTCCGGACCGTCGGATCGAGTCAGCACTGACCGGGCGGTAGTATCGAAGGAATGAAGTCCCGGCGCGACTGGATCGTGCTCGCCCTAGTGACAGTCGCGTCAATCGCAGTTGCGGTCGTCTCGATGGTCTGCTTTTCCGACGAATTCCGCGCTGCGCCGTCGCACATGGACTTCTTCCTCAAGTCCGTCTCTGGATTCGGCTGGTTCGAGTACGTGCGGATACTGTCCGTCGTCACCGGCATCGTCTCGGTCTATCTTGCGGCGATCGAGAACATCTGGGTCTGGCCGATCGGAATCGTCTGGTGCCTTGCCACCGCGTGGGTCATGATCGTCTTCCGCTTCTTCGGCGACATGCTCCTGATGTACATCTACTTCTTCCTGCAGATCCACGGCTGGTGGTCCTGGACGCACGGTTCAGAGCAGAGGACAGAACTCCCCATCCGATGGGCTCCGTGGCGCACGATCGCCCTCGTTGTCGTCCTCGTCGCAATCGGAATCTGGCCGTCGACGCTGTTCCTTCGGCTCCCATGGGTCCACGGCGCCGCCCCCTTCTGGGACTCGTTCACGACGGCAGGCAGCCTTGGCGCGCAGTTCCTGCTCAACCGCAAATACATCGAGAACTGGATCGGCTGGCTGATCGTCGACCTCGTCTACGTCCCCGTCTACTTCGTCAAGAAACTGCCAGACCAGGCGATGGTCTACGTCGTCTTCCTCGTCCTAGCCGTCATCGGCCTCGTGCAGTGGCTCGTCCTGTACAAGAATTCAAGACTCGTGCGAAGTGACTGACACGAAATGTAGCCGCAGGCTTCAGCCTGCGCCCCAAGCACCCGAATCCCCGAACTTCTATCCCCCCAACGCCCCCACCAACAACCGCCCAACGCTACCGGACGGCTGCTCGATCCGCAACAACCGGCAAAGCGTCGGCGCGATGTCGCACTGCGAAACGCGCTGAGAATACGTCCCCGCGTGTACGCCCGGCCCAAAGAGCATCAGCGGCACGTGCGTGTCGTAAGCCCACGGAGTGCCGTGCGTCGTGCCCGCCCCGCCTGCAAAGATCGAGCCCGGCACCTCGAACGCCATCACGTCGCCGCTGAGCGCTCGGTTGTATCCGTTCGCGACCTCATGCATCCACGGCCAGTCGGGCACCTGGCCCGTCAAGATATCCTCACCCGCGAACGCCTCGTAAATTCCTGAAACAGATCGCGCCGCCGCCGCTGCGACCCGCTCTGCCTCGGCCAGATCGGCGTGCCGTGTTTCCAAGAGACTGTGGTCGATATAGATGTGCGGCGGATAGCAGTACTGCACGTACTTTCCGTCGCCGTACTTCGCCGCGAGAGCCTTGTTCACCGCCGCCGCTAGAGCAGACGCCCTCCCGCGCACCACGTGTCCAAGCCGATACGTGCCGTTCGACTCCTCAGGGATTGGCGCGATGCCGTGGTCGGCGGTCACAACGATAACCGTGCTCGCCAGACCACCGTTCACGTGATTGTGCAGATATTCGAAGAACTCGCTAAACAGCCTGTCGGTCCTCACCGCCATGTCCATGACTTCGGGGCTGTCCGGTCCATAGGCGTGCCCCACGTAGTCGTTCGTCGCCAGGTTGATGCAGAGCACGTCCGGTACGTCGTCCTGCCCGAGCCGCTCTTCGCTGACCGCGCGCTCCGCCGTTCGGAACACGTACTCCTGTCCATAACTGCTCGCCGTAAAGTCCCCGCCGTTCGAGATCTTGTGCGAAAAGATCGGTGATCCGGCCGCACCCTTGACGAACGGTGCGCGCCGTGTCTCTCTGTAGGCCGAGTCAGACAGGAGTGGGGTCCAACTCTTGCCAATGGTGCTCGCTGGAACTTTCTCCGCGTTCACTTCCTGCACCCAACGCGGCAGCGTCTTCGCGTAATAGGTGCTCGTCACCCAGTTGCTCGTTGTCCCGTCAAACCAGATGACCGCGTCCGCCGCGTGCCCCGCCATCAGGATCGCCGCACGGTCCTTGAACGACACACCTACGACCTTTCCGCGACCACCGGTTGCCAGTTTCAGTTCATCGCCGACCGTCGAGACGTGCAGGTTCTTCGCGCTCATCGGCCCGCTGTTTCCTCCGACCGTTGCCACGCCTGCGTCGTC
>DATLWQ010000307.1:0-4410 GCA_035576225.1 Fimbriimonadaceae bacterium
TATGTTAGAGCAGGAAGCAGGCGCGAAACCCATGATCAAGAAGGACTACAACATCGATGTGCTGAGGCTGCTCGACAACCTCAATAGCCTCGCGGAAAAGCCCCGCACCTTCCTGGGCGTCACTGTCGGCTTCAACCGCCAGGAGTTCCAGATTCAGATTGACCGTATCAAGGGTTCGCTGCCCCGCGACGTCAAAGACGCCTCGCACCTCCTACGTGAGACAGAACGCGTGATGGAGACCGCCGAGGACGAGGCCGGACGCATCGTCGACCAGGGCCGGAGAGAAGCCGCCCAGTCTGTGGAAGAGGCCACCCAGGAGGCCGCAAGGATCCTGGAGCACGCACGCATCACCCAGCAACAGATGGTCAGCGAGGCCGAGGTGCTCAAACTCGCCAAGGCCCAGGCAGAGGAACTCCGCCGGAACGCCGAGTCCGATGCCGCCGCCCTGCGCCAAGAGGCGGACAAGTTCGCCAATGCGATCCTAGACAACCTCGAGGCCGTCGTCGGCAAGGTGATGAGCAACGTCGAGCGAGGACGTGCGGAACTCGACCGCCCCAAGCAACAGCAGAACCCCGTCGTCAAGGCGATGACGGAGCGCGAAGAAGCCAAGGTCTGAGCGCGGGCGCGTCCCACCTTGGAGCCATTGGTCCGGCCACAATAGCCTGACCGATGTCAAAGGCTCTGATCGTCTATTCCGGCGGACTCGATACGACCGTCTGTATCCCCCTCATGCGCGAACAGGGGTTTGACGACATCGTGACCGTCACGGTCGACGTCGGCCAGCCCCAAGCGGACATCGCCCAAGCCGAGGAGCGCGCCAAGCACCTTGGCACAGAGCACTACACGCTCGAAGTCAAGGAGGAGTTCGCCCGCGACTACTGCATGCCTGCCGTCCACGCGAACGCCGACTACTTCGGCTACCCGCTTTCGACCGCCATCGCCAGGCCCTTGATCGCCAAGAAGGCGGCGCTCAAAGGGCTCGAGGTGGGCGCGGAGGCGTTCGTCCACGGTTGCACGGGCAAGGGGAACGACCAGTTTCGCATCGAGCACGGGCTCAAGATGTTCGCCCGCGACCTGCCGATCATCGCTCCGGTGCGCGAGCGCAACCTCACCCGCAGTTGGGAGATCGAGTACGCCGAGAAGGTCGGCGCGCCGATCGGCCAGAGCAAGGAGAAGATCTGGTCGATAGACGAGAACCTCTGGGGCCGCTCGATCGAGGGAGGTCGGCTTGAGGACCCCAACTACGCGCCGCCCGAGGAGATATTCCAGTGGACAGCGTCGCTCGAAGAAGCCCCGAACGAGCCCCAGGTCGTCGAGATAGCGTTCGAAAAGGGCAGCCCGGTCGCGATCGACGGACAATCGATGACGCCGCTCGCGGCGATCCTCAAACTCAACGAGATCGCAGGCAGGCACGGCGTAGGCCGCATCGACATCATGGAGGATCGTCTGATCGGCCTCAAGGTCCGCGAGAACTACGAGTGCCCTGGCTCAACTGTATTGATCGCTGCGCACCGCGCACTCGAGGCCCTCGTCACGTCACACGCCGAACGAGCCTTCAAGGCGCACGTCGACCAACAATGGGCGGAGATCGCCTACCGCGGGCTCTGGTGGGAGCCGCTGATGGGGGACCTCAACGCGTTTATCGGCTCAGTCCAACAGAGGGTCGAGGGCTGGGTGAAGGTCCGACTCTACAAAGGCGGGCTACAGGTGACGTCGCGCGGCTCCGAGTGGGCGCTCTACAGCGAGGCCGCGGCCTCGTTCGACGACGTACAGGAACTCGAGCAGAGCAAGATGACCGGAATGGTGCAGACGCACGGCATGGAGAGTCTCCTTTACTCTAAACTCAAGAAGCGATGACCGACGAGGCCGCACAGTCGCTTGAAACGCTTCTCGCCGGGAACGACAGGTTCCAAAGCGGCGAGGGCACGCTCCACCAATACTCGGCCGAAGACCTGAGCCAACTGGCGAAGGGTCAGAGCCCGATCGCCGCGATCCTCACCTGCAGCGACTCCCGCGTCGCCCCTGAGGTCATCTTCGACCAGCCTCTCGGCACCGTTTTTGCTGCGCGTACTCCGGGCAATGTGAGCGCGGACAGCGTCAAGTGGATGATCGACATCGCCGTCGATGAACTCGGCGTTCCGCTCATGCTGATCGTCGGTCACACGGGTTGCCTCGCCGTCACGCAGATCGTCAAGGGCGAGTTGACCGGCCCAGGCGGGCACTTGCGCGCCCAGATCAGTTCCGCTCTGACCCGCGCAAAAAGCAGAAACCCGGCAGATCTTCTACAAGAGACGGTCAAAGAGAACGTCTACCACACGATCGAGCGGCTCTCGAACGAGTCGACAGAACTCAGGCACGCCCTGCAGCGCGGAATGGCAAGCATCGCTGGAGCGGTGTACGACATGCAGACGGGCGACGTCGCCGTCCTCCCTGAGCGGTAGCATAGGGCTCGGATGAAGAAACTCTGGGGCGGCGTCTTTGATCAAGGTTCAAGTGAACTTGCCGACCGCTTTGGTCAGTCGCTTGACAGCGACTTGGCGTTCTGGCGCGAGGACGTCGAGGGTTCGATCGCGCACGCTCGAATGCTGGGCCAGACTGGGATCATCACAAAGAAGGAATCTGCCACCCTCGTGAGTGGGCTCAAGCAGATACTCAAAGAGGGGGCGGAGAAACTACCGCGTGACGTGGAGGACGTGCACACGGCCGTCGAAGTGCGGCTCAAGAGAATCGTTGGAGACGTTGCCGGCAAATTGCACACGGCGCGCAGCCGCAACGACCAGGTTGCGACTGATACCAGGCTGTACCTCCGACGTCGGATCGAAGAGATTGCACAGAGGGTCAAGTCGCTGCAAGGTGCGCTCGTTTCGCAGGCGGAAAAGAACGTAAAGACGGTGATGCCTGGTGTGACGCACCAGCAGCACGCGCAGCCCGTGACGCTTGGATTCCATTTGCTCGCGTACTTCTGGGCTTTGCAGAGGCACGGCTGGCGTCTCGAAAACCTTCGAAGGGTCGTCAACGCCTCGCCGCTGGGCTCCGCAGCGCTGGCGGGTACTTCGTTCCCGATCGACCGAGCGCAGACTTCCAAGGAACTCGGATTCGATTTGCCCGTTCCGAACGCGCTTGACGCGACCAGCGACCGGTCGTATGTGCTGGACGCGCTGCACATCTGTTCGCTCGTCATGCTCGACCTCAGCAGGCTCTCACAGGAGTTCGTGATGTGGTCGTCGCCCGAGTTCGGCTGGCTGTCGCTTCCGGATTCTCTGACGACGGGCTCGAGCATTATGCCGCAGAAGCGAAACCCTGACATGGCCGAGCTCATCCGCGGTCGCGCTGGTCGCGCGGTCGGCAACTACGTCGCCCTGGCGACGACGATGAAGGGCCTCGTCCTTGGCTACAACCGGGACACGCAGGAGGATAAGCCACCCCTTTTCGAGTCGCTAGCGTTGGTCGGAGACTCGCTCACTCTCACAGTGTCGATGGTCGCGGGTGCGCAGTTCGACACGGGAAGAATGTTGGGAGCAACGCGCCGAGACTTCTCGACGGCGACAGACCTCGCCGACGCCCTTGCCCGATCGGGCGTCCCGTTCCGCAAGGCGCACGAGACCGCTGGCAAAGTCGTGCGCGCTTGCTTAGCGAGGGGCATCGGCTTGGAGGACCTCACAGCGGCCGAACTCAAGAGGATCGACCCGAAGATAGGTTCGGAAGTGCTCAAATCGCTCGACCCCAAGAAGTCTGCCCTGTCACGAGAGTCAGCGGGCGGAACCGGGTCGAGGGCCGTCGCCTCCCAGTTGAAGAGGGCCCGTTCTCGGCTCGCATCGCCAGAATTCACCTCACCGTACTGAGCCCGTGTTTTTGCTAGGATTGGGCCAAATCCGGGCAATAGTGGCCACATACTCTCGCTCAGGCATTAACTCTGGCCTTTCGCGTACCAACTATTCTATAGGGCTGAAGTGGGCGCCCTGGCTGAAAGATGGGGTCAAGAAAGGTCTGGACGAAAATATTCAACCTACCGCCGATGGTCGCAGGGCTGTTGGCCGGTCTTGTTTTCTTGATCCCCGCCCTTATGGTGGGCTCGATGCTTTATCTGCAAGGCATCAACTCGCTCAAGACGAGCGTCCGGCAGAACCTCATGCGCCTTGCGAAGGCCGCAGCCGTTCTGGTCGACCCGGAAGTGCACAAGACCTTCCACGACCGTTCGCAGGAAACGTCTCCTGCGTACTCTAAGGCAATCGCACCGCTCCGCAAACTCGAGGACTCAGATACGGACATTACGTTCGTGTATACGATCACTTTTCATGACGGAAAGGCGTATTTCGTTCTCGATCCGACCGATCCGGGCGACAGCGATGGAGACGGAGTCGATGACAAGTCGCACATTATGCAGGAGTATCAAGAAGCCACACCTGCAAT
>DATLWQ010000308.1:0-3841 GCA_035576225.1 Fimbriimonadaceae bacterium
AAATCAGCGTCTGGCTGCAGAAGGACGACAACGCGTGGCTGAGCAAGGACGGCAAGGGGGAGTACGGGTGGGAGGAACTGCCTTACTGGCTCAAGGGCTACGCCGACATGGGTTACATCCTCAACGATCCAAAAGTGATCAAGGAGGCAGAGGTCTGGATCGACGGCGTCCTGCGTAGCCAGCGGCCGAGCGGCGATTTCGGCCCCGCGATGGGCAGCGGTCCGGCGCGCGACTACTGGGGCAACATGATCATGCTCTACTGCCTCCAGTCGTACTACGAGTACAGCGGCGACAAGCGCGTGCTCGACTTGATGTCGAAGTACTTCCGCTTCCAACTCAGCGTCCCCGACAGCGAGTTCCTCAACGGCTATTGGCAGAAGGTGCGCGGCGGCGACAACCTGCACAGCGTGCTCTGGCTCTACAACGTCACCGGCGAAAAGTGGTTGCTCGATCTTGCGGCGAAGATCCACAGCAACACCACCGATTGGACCTCCCCGACGCACGCGTTCGCCGACATTCATAACTCGAAATCGAAGCGCTCGGGCATGGACTGGCCATCGTGGTTCACCGACCTGCCGGACTGGCACAACGTCAACGTCGCGCAGGCGTTCCGCGAGCCCGCCGAGCACTGGGAACTGACTGGCAATCAGAGCGACCTGCAGGCCACCTACCGGGACTTCGACGTCGTGCGCGAGCACTTCGGCCAAGTGCCGGGAGGGATGTTCGGCGGCGACGAGAACTGCCGACCCGGGTACGCCGACCCGAGGCAGGGGATCGAAACCTGCGGCATCGTCGAACAGATGAACTCCGACGAGAGCCTGCTACGGATCACCGGCGACCCGTTCTGGGCCGACCACGCTGAGAACGTTGCGTTCAACACCTACCCAGCGGCAACCATGCCCGACATGCGCTCACTGCGCTACCTCACTGCGCCGAACATGGTCTTGAGCGATAGCGAGACGCACCACCCGGGAATCGACAACGGCGGCCCGTTCCTGGTCATGAACCCGTTCAGCAACCGCTGTTGCCAGCACAACCACTCGCAGGGTTGGCCTTACTTCTGCGAAAACCTCTGGATGGCGACGCCGGACGACGGTCTGCTCGCCGCAATGTATTCGGCCAGCGAAGTCACCGCGAAAGTTGGGAAGGACTCGACGGTAACGTTCGAGGAGAGCACGCACTATCCGTTTGAGGAGAAGATCGAGTTCACGGTCAAGGACGGGGGAGGGAAGTTCCCGCTGTACCTTCGCATCCCCGCGTGGTGCGAGTCGGCCACACTTTCGTTCGGCGGTTCAAGCACGACTTATCAGGCTCCAGGCAAGTACCTGCGCATCGAGGCCGACTGGAAGAAGGGCGACAATGTCACGCTCGAACTGCCGATGAAAATCAGCGTCCAGAAGTGGAAGCAGAACCACGACAGCGTGAGCGTCGACTACGGCCCGCTGACTTTTTCACTCAAGATAAAAGAGGACTATGTCAAGGTCGCCAGCGCCGAGACCGCCGTGCACGACGCGAGGTGGCAGAAGGGCGCCGACCCCACCCAGTGGCCCTCCTACGAGATCCACCCTGGCAGCGCGTGGAACTACGGCCTGACCCTCGGCAGAATGGAGGTCGAGCGCCGTCCGTGGCCGAAAAGCGACTTCCCGTTTACTCTCGAAGACGTGCCGCTGGAGATCAAGACCACCGGCAAGAAGATCCCGCAGTGGACTCTCGACGCGACCGGGCTTTGCGGCGAACTTCAGCAGAGCCCGGCCAAGACCGACGAGCCGGCAGAACAGATCACACTGGTGCCAATGGGGGCGGCGCGCCTCCGCATCAGCGCGTTCCCTGTCGTCGGCGACGGCCCCGATGCCGTCCAGTGGAAGCCGTACGTCCACCCGGAGCGACTCTATCGCGCGTCGTCCTCGCACACCAACGGCGGTGACACAGTATTGGCGATCGCCGATGGTATAGAGCCGAAGTCTTCCAACGACCAGGGTATCCCACGCCAGACGTTCTGGCCGCACAAGGGCACGGCCGAGTGGCTGCAGGCTTCTTTCGACTCGGAGCGCGAGATTCGCGAGTGCAGCGTCTATTGGTTCGACGACACCGGCGACGGCGAGTGCCGTGTCCCCGCGTCGTGGTCGGTCGAGTGGCTCGACAGTGACAATTGGAAGCCAGTGAATGCGATCAGCGCATACGGCGTGGAGAAGGACAAGTACAACCGCGTGGCGTTCGATCCGGTCACGACGACCTCGCTACGGGTGAAGGTGCAGTTGCAGCCCAACTTTTCAGCGGGCGTGCTCGAGTGGCGCGTTCCGGAGCGGCGTCACTAAAAAGAGCGTAAACTCCACATATGCCCACAGGCATCAATGAAAAGTACGACCGCGATGGCTACGCTATCGTCCGCGGCGTGATCGACAAAGATCTGGTCGAAGAGGCGCGCGAGCACATCAAGTGGTTGCTCAAACAGAATCCCGACCTCCCGCCGGAGGGGCTCGATACCGGCCTGGTCGCCGACGACCCGTTCTGGCTTCGGCTGGTCAGCGACCCCAGGCTCCTGGACGTCGTGGAGGAGATCGTTGGCCCCAACATCGCGCTCTTCGCCAGTCACTACATCGCCAAGCCGCCCAAGACGGGCAAGGCCGTCGGCTGGCACCAGGACGGCAGTTACTGGCCGCTCGACCCGATGGACGCCGCCACCGTCTGGCTCTCGCTGGACAAGGTAGACGCCGAAAACGGCTGTATGTACGTCCTCCCCGGCACCCAAGGCGAGCGAATCCGCGGCCTCGAGGAGATGCACGCCAAGAAGGACACCGTGCTCGGCAACGAGATGGATATGTCCATGTTCGACCTCTCAACCTCTACAGACATCGAACTTGAGCCAGGGGATATCAGCCTTCACCAGCCCACCATCGTGCACGGCTCGAACGCCAACACCTCGGACCGCTGGCGGCGGGGCCTCACCATCCGCTATATCCCCACGACCACCAGGGTCACCAACTGGGAGCACCCTGGCCCGTGGCTCCTGCGCGGCGAGCCCGGCACCGTGAACAAATACTCGCCGTTCCCAAAGTACGACCCGACGAGGCACTTCCAGTACAAGGTGCCGGTGACGAGCGATGACGTCACGCGGCAAACGTAGAAAACGAAAAAGGCAATGAAAAACATGGCACGCAGTCAGTTCCTGATGTGGCTGCTTGGCCTTGTGGGCGCCGTGTTCCTTCTCGATTTTGTCCTCACGGTCTTTCCGATCGCGTCGGGAATGATGTTTGCAGACGCCCCCGATCCCAACGGGCAGGGACACATGGTAGGGATTACTTACTCTCAAACTGAGACGATCGTTCGGTTCGCGATCCCGACTGTCCTTATCGCCGCGTCGCTGTGGATCAATTACAACCGTCGATCGCACGCAAACCTGTTGTAACACAAGGAGAACTCCAATACGAGACGGTTACCATGACGTCGCCTGCGTCAGTTTGATCTTCGAGACAGCGTCCAGACGGTGTGCCCGGTGATGGCGTCCATCCCAATCAACAGGAATCCATCCCCGTCCGGATTGACGACCGGGGCATAAGCGACCTTTCCGATGACCGACGGCAGATAGACAAGGCCATCGGCAGAATAGAGTTCACGCCCAGTCTTCATGTCGATCGCGAGTCCGTGGAGGCCTTGCTCCCTTTCTTCTGCAAAGAGCGCGACGCCAGTGCCTGGAACTGGGAAGGGGCCGTCAAGAGGCGCACCGCGCTTGACAGACCACAGTTTTCTCCCGCTCTTTGCTTCGACACCGTAGATGTGTGCGTCCGCAGAAGTTCCATAAACCACGATCCCGTTGTGGAGCGCCACGTAGAACCGCGAACCT
>DATLWQ010000309.1:0-7367 GCA_035576225.1 Fimbriimonadaceae bacterium
CGTCAGAATGACGTATGCGCCGAAATTCGACCACGACCGTCGCAGTGCTCCTCGCCGCACTCTGCCTTGCCGCGACATCGACGGCACAGATCACAAAGCGCGGATCCGGCTACCTGTTCCAGATGAAGTGGGAGACGGGCCAAGTCCTCGACTACCGCATGATGATGTCGACCCAGATCGGAGGCAGCGCCGCACCGACGTTCTCCATGGACTACAAGATGACGGTCGGTAGCGTGAGAGACGGCGTCGCAGACGTCACGGTCTCATCGACGTCGCCAGGGAGCAACAAGCCGCAGTCACAGACGATCCAGATGGGCCCGAGGGGCCCGATCAAGGACGAGTCGATGGTGAGCAACATCGGTGCGCCGAGGCTGCCCGACCACGCGATCAAGATCGGCGGCTCGTGGACGGCGAGCGTCGATCGGGGCAACGGCAAAATGCACGTGGACTCCACATACGTCTTCAAGGGACTGAAGAAGATCGATGGTATCCAGTGCGCGGAGATCGACGTGACCTCAGTCGGAACGGGCGTGGTCAGTTCAAAGTCGACGGGAACCATCTATCTGATGACCAAGAACGGCCAAGCGTATAAGATGTCGATGGTCACGAACATCGTGCTGGGAACCGGTGCGCAGCAGAAGAACGCGACCAGCACCATCACCATCCAACTCAAGTGACGCTCGTCCACCGACCTGCCGACCCCGCTCTGCTGCGCCTGATCGAGGCGCACCCTGGGGCGCGCTTGACGGACGGAGAGTCTCCTGTCGGCACGCTGCGGTTTGTTTCCGACGGCTGGGAGCGCGTGGTGCGGACCGGCGATGCGCAGTGCGAGGCGTTTGGGCTGGTCGAACTCGCAGACAATAACCCGATGGTGTGCGCGGACGTCTTTTCCGTACCCGGCCCTGCTGCGACGCTTGCGCTGATCGCGATCGGGCCGCTGGTCCGCGCGGGGCTCGTCCTGGATGACCCGGCGCTCCAGTTCGCTGGCCTCTCAGAGGAGGACGTCTTGCCGTTCTTGGCGGGTCTTGGCTGGAACGGAGGTGCGGCTGTGTCGTTCGGCGAGGAGGATCTCGGGACGGTCGCCGCAGTCAACGCGCTGGTGGAGATTGCGACTCCGGAAGACCCGCGCGCAGTCGATGCGCTCTTTGATGAGGCGTACGGCGGCAGTTTCTACGTTCGTCGCCACGCGGGCGACGAGTGGGACACGAGCCTCGTGGCGGGCACGCCCCACGCTCTGTACACGCTCCACACCACTTCCGACGAGCCGCGCTCTTTGCTCACCGTGCGCGCGATGGCCGACCGCGACGGCAAGTGCGGAGCGTGCCAATGGGTCCACGCGATGAACGTGATGTGTGGGTTCGAAGAGTGTGCAGGAATTCCTGGCTAGTCGTCGTCTAGGTCGACGACCTTGGGCTTTTGCTGCTCTTCCTCAATCGCTCTCCTGTCGTCGTCGGTCGAGACGATGGCGTCGACTCCCGGGCCGGCGACCTTCTCCCACTCGCCCTTCTTGGCGCGCTTCCACGTTGTGAATCCGCGCTTGGCCGCCTTCTCAGGATCCGGGCCGCCACCGATCGAAAACGACACGCGGCTGACCACGCGCTTGCAAGGCAGACCGCACCCCGGGCAATAGACCAAGGGCTCCTCGTCTGCGCCCTGCAGCACCTCGAAGCGGCCCGGGCACATCTGGCATTCGCCGTCGAGCAGTTCGTATTCGTAGATCGGCACCGTTGAACAGTTAGACGCATCTCCGGTACAAAGGGCACCGATGTCCGGGTTCGATCGCCTCAATCGACGCATAACGGACTGTGAGAGGTGTCCGCGGCTCCGGGCCTGGTGCTCACAGGTCGCGCGGGAAAAGCGCCGCTCCTTCGCAGACGAGACCTACTGGGGCAAGCCTGTTCCCAACTTCGGCGACCCTGAAGCAAAAGGGCTCGTCGTCGGCCTGGCGCCCGCTGCGCACGGGGCAAACCGGACGGGCAGGATGTTTACAGGCGACCGGAGCGGCGACTGGCTGTATCGGGCGCTCTTCCGCGCAGGTCTCGCCAACCAGGCAGAGGCGACCTCTGCAGACGACGGGCTCGTTCTGAAAGGGGTGGCGATCACCGCAGTCGCCCACTGCGCGCCTCCAGGAAACAGACCGACGGCGGAGGAGGTCGCCAACTGCCGCACGCACTTTGCCGACACGATCGCGCTGACGGAGTGGCGCGCTTTCCTGTGCCTGGGAGGGATCGCCTGGGCGGAACTGCACAGGGCGCTCGGCGTCTCGCCGCGTCCGAAGTTTGCACATGGCGCGGTCCAAACGGTCGGTAACACAAGTGTCTTCGGCTCTTATCACCCGAGCCAACAGAACACGTTCACGGGGCGCTTGACGGAAGCGATGCTCGACGATGTCGTCGGCGACTTCGCGCGCGCTATTCGTTGACGAGTTGTTCTCGCACGAGGGTGAACCTCTCGAGGCGGCCCTCGCTGGAGACCTCGATGTCAACCTTCGAGCCGACGGGCCCTGTGAGAATCTTTCGCACGTGGCGGTAGGTCGACTGGACGAGGTTCTCATCGCCGACTGAGACCAGGTAGTCGCCCTCCTTGATGCCCGCTTTCGCCGCAGGGCCGTCCGGCGTGACGTCGACGACCACCATCCTGTCCCTGCCCTGGCTATACAAGGCCACGAGTCCGATGTCGCCTTCGGGCGGATCTACGGTCGTCCCTGCAAAGTTGTCAAACCAAACCCGCCTGCGCTGCATGTCCAGCGTGATGTTGAAATGCTTGAGGAACTGGAACCCCACTGTGCCGTTGTGCTGTGCAGACGAGGAGGGCAGATCGATGATGCTCCAGACGCTCTGCTTGACAGGGACGCCGAAGATCTTGACGTCCTTGATCAAATAGTCCCAGGTGTCGACGACTCCCGAGGCCACCTGCGACTTGCCCATGAACTTCGGCGTGTCGCCGCTCTTCCAAAGGCCCGCGTCCTCAAGCACGTCCTTGTGAGTCGTCGCATAGAAGGCGTTACCGGTATCGAGAGCCAGCACCATCTGTTTGCCAGTGCTTGCGCGCACTGCCATCTCGATCGAGTTCATCCCGAAAGGAAGCATCTTGGTCAAGAACGTGCGCTTCCCGTCCGGTTGCATCGCGCTGATGTCGTAACTGTCCGGGTGGAGAATGAACTCGTGCTTTTCAAAGTTGATCTCAGTGACGTAGTGCGAGAGCACCTCCAGGCCCATGATGCCGTCGATGTGCGTTCCATAAGCCTGCGTATAGGACATCGTCGGCAAATGTACGATGAGCATCCCGTCGTGCTTGAGATCGAGCCCGCCGAACTTGAGCGACGATACGTCGATCGTGTCCGCGTCGAAGACTCCGACGAAGTCCTGAAGGCTCATCTTGCCGGTTGGCTTGCCCAGGTCGATGTGCGGCCCGATGACGAACGCGCCAGAAAACCCGGAGTCGAAGAGGCAGGACACGTCCTTTCCGTTCACCGTGGCCTTGACGACGATCGCGTCCTCACTCACCGTGAAGGGCACGACCGCTATGGGGTCGGCAGGGCTATGGGCGAGAAATAGAGCGGCGAGGGCGACGGTCAGCATAGGCTCTACAATTGTTTGACGTCGAGGCTCCCAAAGGTGCTTCATCGGGCTCCTTTTGGTCAGATTTTCACTATATCCGACGAATCTGCAAGTCCTGGCGCATCCCGGCAAGGTTTCTTGTATACTGCTGCCGTCCTGAACCTGATTCGGGTCGTATCATTAAGCGAACGCAGAGGTAGCACAGTGAAACTCGACATTCGGATTTTCAGATCGGCCGTCATCGCGGCTGGCATCGTTGGCATCATGCTGGGCGCGGGGTGCGCCCCCCCGACAAACACGGACCCGAACGGAGGCAAGGCGGAAAGTGAAGTCAAAGACACCACGAATCCAGACGCCACCGCCGTCGTGCGGCCGGATCCGCCAGTAGACGGCCCGGCGATCACGGGCGACACGATCAAGATTGGACTTGTCGCAAGCCAGAACGGCCCGCTGATCCCGTGGGGCGTGGACTGCATCAACGGAGTCAAACTCGCGGTCGACCTCCAGAACGAGAAGGGCGGCGTGGACGGCAAGAAGATCCAGTTGCTCGTCGAGGACGACGCAAGCACGCCCGAGGGCGGCAAGAGTGCGGCCGAGAAACTCGTGAGCGACGGCATCATCGGCCTCTTGGGCGAAGTTTCCAGCGGTATCACCCAACCCATGTCACAGGTCTCGTTTGAAAACGGCATCCCGCACATCGCGGTCGGCGCTACGAAGACCACGATCACCGACATGGGCAGCAACGTCTTCCGCGTGTGCTATACGGACGATTTCCAGGGACCTGTCATGGCGAAGTTCGCCTATGACCAGGGCCTACGCAACGTCGCGATCATGACCGACGAAAAGCAGCCCTACTCCCAGTACCTGAGCAAGACGTTCAAGGAGTTCTTTACAAAACTGGGTGGCACGATCGCCGCCGAGCAGTCCTACGAGTCGGGCCAGACCACATTCACCGGGCAACTCAGCAACATCAAGTCCGCCAACCCGGACGGGCTTTTCCTCAGCGGTTACTTCACTGAGGTCGGGCCGATCGTCAAGCAGGCTGGTCAGTTGGGCCTCTCGAATGTGACGTACATGGGCGGCGACGGCTGGGACAGCAACCAACTCGTCAAGTCCGGTGGCGACGCCATCGTTGGTGGCTTCTTCTGCAACCACTACAACGAGCACGAGAAGCGCAAAGAGGTCCAGGACTTCCTCGCCGCCTGGAAGAAGAAGTACGGCGGCAAGCCGGGCACTACGATGGGCGCGCTGGGCTATGACGCGGCGGCTCTCATGATGGATGCTATCCATCGTGCAACGACGAAGGACGCCAAGGGCATCATCGAAGCCCTTGACAACACTGTCGACTTCAAGGGCGTCAGCGGCAACATTACGCTGAAGGGCATGCACGGCAACCCGAAGAAGCCTGCGCTGGTCGTCGAAGTCACCAAGGACGGCTTCGTCCCTCGCAAGTCGTACACCTACGACGAGGTCTTCAGCGCGGCCAAGAACTAAGTAATGCACCTCGTCGCTCCGCTTCTGGCAGGGTTTGAAGGAACCCTGAGAACTCTGCCGGAACAACTGGTGCTGGGGATCCTGACAGGCTCGATCTACGCATTGATCGCGCTCGGGTACACGATGGTGTACGGGATCCTCAAACTCATCAACTTCGCCCATGGCGAGATCTTCATGCTCGGTGCCTACATCGGGCTTTTTGTTTCTTGGTGGGCCATCGGCGGCACAGCAGCCAGCGCCACCGCGCTGATCTCGCCCGGCGCCCTCGTCACGCTCTCGATCGTGCTCATGGCAGTCGGGATTGTGGCGGGCGTGGCCCTTGCGCTAGTTGCGAAGGCCAAAGGCAAGAAGTCCGCGGGTCTGTTCATCGGTGTCGGCATGTCGTGCATCGGGCTGCTAGGCATCGTGCTGGCCAAATATCAGCCCCAGGCGATCACGCTCGTCGTGATGATGCTCGCCAGCATGATCGGATGTTCCATCGTTGGCGTGCTGATCGAGTTCCTTGCCTACCGGCCAATGAGGAGCCAGCCACGCATCTCCGCGCTGATCACGGCGATCGGCGTCTCGATGTTCATCCAGTTCACCGGGCAGTTGTTCCTGCCTAACTCGCCTCCGCCCAGCATTGACGAGGCCGTCAGCCCCTACCGAGGATCTGTGCACTTCTACCTCAAGGGCCCAGGGAAGGAACTGACCGCGAGCCTCGCCGATGCGCAAAAGGCCGCCGACGAGCGGAGCGCCGTTCTCGACAAAGCGGTCAAGGCCAACAATTGGGACACGTTCAGCCTCCCTCCCGAAGGCCAGAAATTGAAGGACGCGGTCCTGGAAAAGCAGCAGGAGGCGCGCAACATCCAGGGCAAGATCCAAAAGGTCTCGGTGGAGGTGAACATGCCGACCGGCCAACTTATCATGTTCATCACCGCCGTGGCGCTGATGATAGGACTGCGCCACCTGGTCATGAAGACCGAGACTGGTCGTGCTATGCGCGCCGTCTCGCACGACTTTGACGCTGCGTCCTTGATGGGGGTGAACGTCAACAAGATCGTCTCGATCACGTTCATCATCGGCTCGGCCCTCGCGGGCGCGGGCGCCATGATGAACGCGACGTTCCTCGGCACCCCCCTTACGTCTTTCTATGGCCTTATTCCCGGCGTCAAGGCGTTCGTCGCGGCCGTCTTGGGAGGCATTGGCAACATCCCAGGCGCCGTCCTCGGCGGCATCCTCATGGGCGTGGCCGAGGGGCTCGTCATCTGGGCGGGCTACTCCAGCCTGCGTGACGCGATCGCGTTCGTGATCCTCATCGTGATTCTGATGTTCCGGCCCGGCGGCCTGCTCGGGTCGTCAGAGGAAGAGAAAGTATGAAGGCGTGGGGATCAAGGCTCCTGTCGCTCGCCGTCGCTGTCGGCTTCTGCCTCGCCCTCGACGCGTTCTTCGGCAACCTTCACCAGGAGTACCTTTCGCGCATGGTGTTCCTAGCCGGGCTGTACGTGATCCTCTCGGTCAGCCTGAACATCATTAACGGGATCTGCGGGCAGTTCTCCATTGGGCACGCGGCCTTCTATCAGATCGGCGCTTACGCAACGGGATACCTGACCGCGACCTACTTCGCAGATCCGCGGTCGAATAAGCACTTCGCGCTGTGGCTCGAACAGTTCCTCGTCGTGATGCGTGCGCACCCGCTACTGTGGCTCGTCGTCTTGATGGTCGTCGGGGCCGTTGCGACGGGGATCGTGGGGATCGTCGTAGGTCTGCCTTCGCTCAAACTGCGCGGCGACTACCTAGCGATCGTGACCTTGGGCTTTGGGGAGATCATCCGCATCGCGACGATCAACGTAAACGAGATAGGCGGCGCCTATGGACTTCAGGGAATCGTCAAGATCCATCCGCTTTGGCTGGTGTGGCTCCTAGCGATCGCGTGCATCGCGGTCTCGCGCAATCTCCTCAAGAGTGCGCACGGACTGACGTTCCTCGCTGTACGGGAGGACGAGGTCGCGGCCTCTGCCATGGGGGTGAACACCACCAAGACCAAGGTCGTCGCGTTCATCCTTGGCTCCATGTTCGCCGGCGCTGCGGGCGTGCTGTTCGCTCACCACGAGGGGTTCATCACGCCGGACAACTTCAAGATGGAGATCAGTTTCATCATCTTGACGATGGTTGTCATCGGCGGCACAGGTTCGATCACGGGCTCGACGCTCGCCGGCATCGCGCTCTTTAGCATTCCTGAGTACTTGCGCGACGCGAAGAGCGCCGACGGCATCCCCTTGACGGTAACGAGCGCCGCGCTCATTGCAACGATGATCTCCGTCGTGGTCGCCG
>DATLWQ010000310.1:0-14378 GCA_035576225.1 Fimbriimonadaceae bacterium
GGCATGTCGGGGGCACCTGGCGTCGTCTTGTGACGTAAGATATTGAGATGATCTGCAGCATCCTTTTCTGGGCCCTGATTGGCCCGGCCGCGCCGGCGACAATGACCTATAAGGACGTCGGTAGCACTTCCCTGCAGATGGACGTCTATTCCGCGCCGGGCGACGCGGTACCGTGCGTGATCGTCATCCACGGCGGTGCGTGGATAGGTGGGGCGCGTGGAGAGCTGGCGGCGCTGTGCCGCGCGATCGCCGCTCAAGGGATGACAGCGGTCAACGTCGACTACCGGCTCGCTCCCGTGACCAAGTGGCCCGCGATGATCGAGGACGTACAGGACGCGGTGCGATACGTGCGCGACCATGCGGAGGAACTACACGTCGACCCGAAACGGATCGGTGCTGCGGGCGCCTCGGCCGGAGGACACTTGGCCCTGTTGCTGGGCACGACGGACGGCTGGCCCGACGGCAAGCAGAAGGGCAAGACTTCGAGCAAAGTAGTCGCGGTCCTCAACCTCTTTGGTCCGACCGACCTTACGCAGGACTACCCGTTGGCGATGGCTTCGCTGCTTTCAGAACAGGTCATTGGTAAGTCGCTCGTGGACGCGGCGGGGGACATCAAGGAGATGAGCCCGGTCAACCATGTGACCTCTGACGACGCGCCCGTCTTTACCGTGCAGGGCAAGGACGACAAGACCGTCCCTTACGTGCAGGCCGAGCGCCTCGACAAGGCACTTGCTGCGAAGAAGATTGATCACAAGACCGTGATCGTCGACGGCATGAAGCACGGGATCGACCTGAACAACAAGGGCGAAGTGGACGCGGTGCGCGACGGCATCGCCTTCCTTCAGAGGGAACTGACAAAGTAAAGACGGCCGGCGCTTCGCGCCGACCGTCTTCTCGTCTTGATCAGTCGCGGCCTTCTTCTTCCGCGAGGTCTGCGAGGCTCAGGCCACCGAAGAGGTCCTGCACGGTCTCGCCATCGTCTTCGCCCGATTCGACCAGAGCCGTGAGCGACTGCTGCGACCAGGACGGTTGCGAGCGGTCGACGTCGATCGCCAGTTGGCGGTACGACTTGACGCCCGTGCCGGCCGGGATTAGCCGACCGATGATGACGTTCTCTTTGAGCCCCGAGAGTTCGTCGTGCTTGCCACGGACCGCCGCATCGGTGAGGACGCGGGTCGTCTTTTGGAACGAGGCCGCAGAAAGGAACGAGTCCGTCGCCAGAGACGCCTCGGTGATGCCGAGCAGGATCCAGTTGGCGGTCGCCTCGATCGGCTTGCGCTCCTTGATCTCGCCATTGACGGGGTCGGTGTACTTGACCTTCTTCTTGGCGGCGATCATCTCTTGGACCTTCTGGTTCTCCTTCGCCAGTTTGAAGCGGTCGATGATCTGGCCCGGCAGGAACGGCGTGTCGCCCGGTTCCTTGATGCGGCGCTTGCGCAACATCTGCCGGATGATGACCTCCAGGTGCTTGTCGTTGATGTCGACGCCCTGGTCTTTATAGACCGACTGCAGGTTCTGGATGAAGTAGTCGTGGACCGCCTTGCCGCCTGCGAGGTCGAGGACCTCGTGCGGGTCGAGCGGGCCCTCGGTCAAGGGGTCGCCCTTGATGATCTTCGAGCCCTTCTCCACCGGCAGGTTGCCGAGCGGCGGGACAAGGATCGGATAGAAGATGTTGACCGATTTGACCTTCTGCTTCCTGAGCACCTGGAGGGTCGCGCTGACCAGTTTCTGGCCGATCAGACGCTCCAGGGAGGGATCGTAGGACTCGACCTCCTTGCCCTTCTTGGCCGTGCTCTTTCGCTTGCTGGTCTCCCAGTTCGGCTGCTTGTCGGCGACGTAGGCGCCCTTGATCGGGCTGTCCAGCCCGACCTCCGCCTCTACGACGACCCAGCGGCCGTAGGACGACCTTTGGATGTCCTGGACAACGCCCGTGACCGGACAGATGATGGCCTTGCCACGCGGCTGCTTTCGCGCCTCGAAGATCTCCTCGACGCGGACGATGCCGCTGGACTCGCCGGTCCAAGAGTAGAAGAACGTCTTGCGGCTGCGCTCCCACAGTTTGCGGGACTCGGTGTCAGCCTTCTCCTTGGCCTTTTCTGCGGCCTTGGTCGTCTTCTTCTTCTTTCCGTCGTCCTCGATGTTGGCTCCTCGGGTGAAGAGGCCCTTGACAACGCTCTCCTGTGACTCGAGGAGTTTGGTCGGGTCGAACTCGCGGATGTCGGTCTTGGTCGCGGCCTGGAAGTCCTCTTGGAACTGGCGAATGAACTTGCCGGTCTTGTACTGGCTGGTTCGCGCGATGGTCTTGGATCCGGCGACGCCGCCCGTATGGAAGGTGCGCATCGTCAACTGCGTGCCCGGCTCGCCGATCGACTGCGCGGCGATGATGCCGACGGCGACGCCGCTCTCGACGGTCTTGCCCGTCGCGAGGTCGATACCGTAGCACTTGGCGCAGATGCCCTGGTCGAGTTCGCACGTGATTGGGCTGCGAACGACGGCCCCAAGGCGGCCGTGGTCGTCGGTCTGGAAACCGAGTTTCACGTACCTGTCCTGGATCTCGGACTGCTGCTTCTCGTCCGCCGCGTCGTCGTATTCGAGGCTGTACTCCTCCTCGACCGCGTTTAGGCGGTCTGCGATGTCCTGCGAGACGACCTGGTCGGCTTCTACGATGACTCCCCCGTTCGGCGATTTGAGCCGGTGGAGGGAGATGCGGCCGAAGGCGCGGTCGCCGATGTTCTCGATCGTCTTGCCCTCGAACGTGAGTTTGGTGGCGAGGATGCCGTCGTTGGTGCCGCAGTCGTCCGCGCGGACGATGACGTCCTGCGCAACGTCTACCAAACGGCGCGTCAGATAGCCCGCGTCAGCGGTACGGAGCGCCGTGTCGGCGAGGCCCTTTCGCGCACCGTGCGTGGTGACGAAGAACTCGAGCATAGAGAGTCCCTTCTGGAACGAGTTCTTGACGGGCAGTTCGTAGATGACCTCGTTGAACTGGTTGAACATGAGGCCGCGCATGCCGCTCAACTGGGCCAACTGTTTGACCGAGCCGCGCGCTCCACTGACCGTGATGATGGACAGCGGGTTCATCTGCTTCATGTTGTCGACGATCGCGTTTCCGATCTGGTCGTAGGTGTCGGTCCAGAGCCTGACGAGTCCTTCCTGCATTTCGCGGAAGGAGGTCATGCCGCGCCGGTACTGCTCGAGGACGCGGTTGGCCTTGTCGTCGGCGTCGTTGAGCATGTCGTCGCGCCTGTCGGGCGGGTCCATGTCGGTGAGCGCGATCGAAAGGCCATATTTTGTAGCCCACTTGAAGCCGAGGTCCTTGATGTCGTCGAGGAGTTTGATGGTGCCCTCTGTCCCGACCTGCTCGTGGCACGCGACGATGGTCTGCGCCAGCGCCTTCTTGGTGAGTTCGAGGTTCAACATCGAGTCGCTATAGCGCATCGGGTACGGGAGCACCATGTTGAACATGAGGCGTCCCGGCGTTGTGATGACCGTGACCGACTCGAACTCCTGTTCGAGTGGGACGAGTTCCGTGACTTCGTCCTCGTACTCATTGATCCTGGTCTCGTTCTTGTACTCGATTCCCGTCGCGGGGTCGCGATAGTCGATCTCGCCGTCGTCTCGGAAGACGGGGCGCTTGATCCTGACGCGGACGGGCGAGTTGAGCCTTACCGTGTCGTTCTTCGGATCCTCGAAGCAGAACACGACTTCTTCTGGCCCCGTGTACGTATAGGGCGGCTCGACGTTGTCCTTGTCGGCCTCGTATTCCGCGATTCGCTTTTCGAGCGCGGCGAGCGCGGCCCTCTCGGTGAAGGTCAGCGCGTAGGCTCCGAGGACGATGTCCTGGATGGGTGACGTGACCGGGCGGCCGTCAGCCGGAGAGAAGAGGTTCTGCGTCGAAAGCATGAGGACGCGCGCCTCTGACTGCGCCTGCATGCTGAGCGGCACGTGGACCGCCATCTGGTCGCCGTCGAAGTCCGCGTTGTACGCGTGGCAGACGAGCGGGTGCAGTTGGATCGCCTTGCCCTCGACAAGGATCGGCTCGAAGGCCTGGATGCCGAGGCGGTGGAGCGTCGGTGCGCGGTTGAGCAGCACCGGATGCTCTTTGATAACGTCCTCGAGGCCGTCCCAGACCGCCGGGTGCATGCGTTCGATCATGCGCTTGGCCGTCTTGATGTTCTGCGTGATCTTGCGCTCGACGAGCGTCTTCATCACGAACGGCTTGAACAGTTCGAGCGCCATCTCCTTTGGCAGGCCGCACTGGTTGAGTTTGAGGTGCGGGCCGACGACGATGACAGACCGGCCTGAGTAGTCGACGCGCTTGCCAAGCAGGTTCTTGCGGAACCGTCCTTCCTTGCCTTTGAGCATGTCGCTGAGCGACTTGAGCGGGCGCTGGTTGCTGCCGACGACCGGTCTGCTGCGGCGACCGTTGTCGATGAGCGCATCGACGGCCTCCTGCAGAAGCCGCTTCTCGTGGTTGATGATCGACTCCGGCGCCTGGATCTCGATGATCTTTTTGAGGCGGTTGTTGCGGTTGATGATGCGCCGGTAGAGGTCGTTGAGGTCGCTCGTCGCGAAGCGTCCACCGTCCAATTGGACCATGGGGCGAAGTTCGGGACTGATGACCGGGACGACGTCGAGGATCATCCAGTCGGGCCTGCTCTTGGAGGTCAACAGTGCCTCGACGAGTTCGAGCCTCTTGATCGCTCGGACGCGGCGCTGGCTGGTCGTTTCGACGATCTCCCGGCGAAGTTCGCGAACGAGGCGGTCCATGTCTACACGGCGAAGAAGGTCGCGCACGGCGTCGGCGCCGATGTTGGCTGTGACGAGTTCGTCGAGGTCCTTCTTGAGTCGGCGGCCGACGAAGTTCAGCATCTTGCTGATGGCGCGCCACTTGTCCTCGTCGATAAGTTGGTTGATCTCGAGTTTGCCGAGCAGTTCGCCGGCGATATCGAGGTCGCGCAGGCGCTCGTCGGCGTCGCGATACTCGGCACGGATTCGGTCGAAGTTGGCCTTGACGCGCTCGCGGACATAGCCCTCGTCGAAATACTCGTCGGGGTTGTTGACCATCTCGGTAGCGAGCCTCTGGAGGCTGTCGGTCTCGAGTTGGCGCATCTGCTCCTGGATCGCGACCTTCTCTTCTTCGATCGCATCGCGGATCTGGGGCATCATCTCCTGGATCTTCTCGGCCTGGAGGTCGATGATGATGAAGGATGCGAAGTAGATGACCTTTTCAAGTTGTCGCGGCGAGATGTCGAGGATCAGCGCGAGGGGCGAGGGGACGCCCTTGAGATACCAGATGTGACAGACGGGGGCGGCGAGTTCGACGTGCCCCATGCGCTCGCGCCTGACCTTTTGTCGAGTGACCTCGACTCCACAGCGCTCACAGACGATCCCCTTGTACTTGATCTTCTTATAGCGACCGCACGCGCACTCCCAGTCCTTGACAGGACCGAAGATGCGCTCACAGAACAGTCCGTCGCGCTCGGGCTTGAAGGTCCGGTAGTTGATCGTCTCCGGCTTCTTGACTTCGCCGTGCGACCAACTCCTGATCTCTTCCGGGCTCGCGACCCCGATTCTGATTTTATCGAATAGGTTTGTGTCTGCCATGTTGTTCTGTTTTGTTCCGTGGCCCAGAAGGCCAGTGACGGGTGGCGCACCGTGCGCCACCCGTCAATCGTTTCCTAGTTGAAGAACCCGACCGAGCGGGCGAGCCGCACGTCGTCGTTGCCCGCCAGTTCGTCGAGGTCCTTGAGCGTCAGTTCGCGGTTGTTGCGGTCTTCGACGGAGACCTTGAGACACAGCGAACGCAGTTCGTTGACGAGGATTTTGAAGGACTCAGGAATGCCGGGCTCCGCGATCGATTCGCCTTTGACGATCGACTCGTAGGCCTTGACTCGCCCGACGACGTCGTCGGACTTGATCGTGAGCAGTTCCTGCAGCGTGTACGCCGCGCCGTAGGCCTCGAGGGCCCAGACCTCCATCTCGCCGAAGCGCTGTCCGCCGAACTGGGCCTTGCCACCGAGCGGCTGCTGCGTGACCAGCGAGTATGGGCCGATCGAGCGTGCGTGGATCTTCTCGTCTGCGAGGTGCTCGAGTTTGAGCATGTAGATCGTGCCGACGGTGATCGGGTTCGGGAGTATGTCGCCCGTCAGACCGTCGCGAACGATCGACTTGCACGACTTCGGATCGAGGCCGGAGCGCTTGAACACGTTCTCCTCGACGCGCGCCATGATCGACTTGTAGACCTCGTCAGAGGCCTTGGCGGGCTCTCCCATCCGTTCGGGCACTTCGTCGGGCCGCCAGTCCTCGACGTCGGCTTCGAGCAGATCTTTCGTGCTCTTGGTCGGGCTCGCCGCGAGAACCCTGGAGATTTCCTCGAGGTGCTCTTGGTCGAGCTGTCTGACGCGCTGTTCGATCGTCTCGAACATCTCTTCGAGCGATTCGTTCGGCTTGAACCTGATTCCCAGGCTCAGTTCGCTCGAACAGTAGGCGCCGAGGACCTTGGCCCTCATCGACATGGCGAGGCGATCGACCTCGCTGAGAATCTCGTGCTCGGTCGCGCCCTCGAACGCGGGACACACGTAGCGCACACCGAGGTGCATGCCGGCGTAACCGAGGTGCGTCTCGAGGATCTGGCCGATGTTCATTCGGCTCGGAACGCCGAGCGGGTTGAGGATGATGTCGACGGGAGTGCCGTCCTGGAGCATCGGCATGTCTTCGACGGGCAGGATGCGCGAGATGACGCCCTTGTTGCCGTGGCGTCCGGCCATCTTGTCGCCGACCATGATCTTGCGCTTTTGCGCGACGTAGACCTGCACACTCATGTTGGTGCCGGCCGGAAGTTCGTCGCCAGGAATCTGCAGGAGCGGCTCGTCCGTGCGGTCACAGATCAGGCGCTCGCGCTTCTTCGACTCTTTGTAGATGTAGTTGATCGTCGGGCTGAGGTATTTGAACCGGCTGAAGACCTTGACGTCGACGACGGTTCCCTTCTCTCCGTGCGGGACACGTAGCGAGACGTCGCGCGTCTCCTCGGCCTTTTTGCCGAAGATGGCGATGATGAGCCGCTCTTCAGCGGTCATCTCCGTCTGGCCCTTCGGCGCGACCTTTCCGACTAGGATGTCTTCGGGCCGGACCTCTGCGCCGACGCGGATGATTCCGTTCTCGTCGAGGTCCTTGAGCGCCTCTTCGCCGACGTTGGGGATATCGCGGGTGATCTCCTCAGGGCCGAGTTTAGTGTCGACGGCCTCCGCCTCGTGGCGCTCGATGTGGATCGACGTGAACACGTCGTCCTTGACGAGCCGCTCACTGAGCAGGATCGCGTCCTCATAGTTGTAGCCGCCCCACGGCATGAAGGCGACGACGAGGTTCTGGCCGAGCGCCAGCATGCCTTCGTCGCAGGTCGCGCCGTCGGCGAGCGGGTCGCCCTCCTGCACCTGGTCTCCAGGGAAGACGACCGGCCTGTGCGTGAAGCAGGTCGACTTGTTGCTCTGGAACATGTGCATGAGCGGATACGTCTCATCACCCTCGTCCGAACTGACCACGATCTTGTGGCTGTCTACGTAGGTGACGGTGCCGCTGTTATGCGCAACGACCGCCGCACCTGCGTCCACCGCTGCGCGCCGCTCGTGGCCGGTGCCGACGATCGGCGCATCGGAGCGCAGACAAGGGACCGCCTGCCGCTGCATGTTCGCGCCCATGAGGGCGCGGTTGGCGTCGTCGTTCTCGAGGAACGGGATGAGCGATGTCGCGACGGAGATGATCTGCACAGGCGAGACGTCCATCAGGTCGACCTCGTTGCGCGGAACCGTCGGATAGGACGCGCCGCCGTACATTGCGTCACCGCCCTGACAGCGGACAGTGACCGTGTCTTCGACGATCTTGCCGTGCTTGTCGAGCGGCGTATCGGCCGGAGCGACGCGGCTCGTGAAGTCCTCCTGCGCGGTCAGGTAGATGACGTCGTCCTGGACGACCCCGTTCTTGACCTTGCGGTACGGGGTCATGATGAACCCGAACTCGTCGACCCGTGCGTGGGTCGTGAGCTGCGAGATCAGTCCGATGTTCGGGCCCTCAGGCGTCTCGATCGGACAGATGCGGCCGTAGTGCGACCGGTGCACGTCTCGGACTTCAAGTTTGGCGCTCGTGCGCTGCAGCCCCCCGGGGCCGAGCGACGAGAGCCTTCGCTTGTTGGTCAGTTCGCTCAGCGGGTTCGTCTGATCCATGAACGTGCTGAGTTGGTTGGAACTGAAGAACGACTTGATGCTGGCGCTGACGGGCTTGACGCTGAGGATGATCGACGGCAGGAGGTTCTCCTGGTCCGCGCTCGTCATCCTTTCGCGGGCGACCTTCTCCATGCGGACGAATCCGAGACGGAGTTGGCTCTGCAACAGTTCGCCGACCGAGCGGACGCGCTTGTTGCGCAGGTCGTCGATGTCGTCCCTCTCCGCGTCCTTTGTCAGGTACGGCCCCATGGCGAACATGATCTGCGCGAGGTCGTCCGACGTCAGGTTGCGAATGTCGAGAGGCACGTCGAGTTTCAGCCTCTGGTTGAGGAACCGGCGGCCGACTCGGCCGAGGTCGTAGCGGCGAGGGTCGAAGAACAGCGAGTAGCAGAGTTGCATCGCCGCGTCCTCGTTGGCCGCTTCGCCCGGCATCATGCGCTTGTAGATGTCGAGGATCGCCTCGCGCGTGTTGGCGGTCTTGTCGGCGGCGAGGGTCGCCTCGACGAGGTCCATGATCTCGAGCACGCGGATGCCTTTGGGCTTCGTTTCGAGGACGGCTTCGACGGTGTCCTCGGTGATGCGCTCGAGACGCGGGACGATGACCTTCTTTTCAACGGCTATGTCTTCGAGCGGGCGCTTTCCGACCAGGTTCTCTGCGGTCGGCTTTTCGATCACCATCTCAGTGCCGAACGCCCAGAGCATCTCCTCGGTGTTGCCGAGGGGCGTCTCTATGAGAACTTCGAGGGCGTGGTGCCTCTTCTTGAGCGCACTCAGCACGTCCCCGGTGAGGATCGTGCCTTTGTCGAGGATGACTTCGCCGGTGGAAGGGTCGGCCAACGGCTCTGCTAACTTCTTGTGCAGCGATTCGCCGACGACGGCCGTGCGGCGGTCGCGGCCGCGCTCGAAACCATGGAGCGCCTTGATGAGTTGGGTGATCGGCAGTTTCTTGGTCTGCGAGATCTGCGTGGTGACGACCTTGTTTGAGTCGTTCTCGACCTCGAGCCACGGGCCCTCCATCGGGATGATGCGTCCGCGGACGATCATCTGCATGGAGGTGTCGACGTCCTCTTCGAAGTACAGTCCAGGCGAGCGAGACAACTGGGACACGATGACGCGTTCACGCCCGTTGATCACGAACGTGCCATTGTCGGTCATAAGCGGCAGGTCGCCGAGGTAGACCTCGGACTCGATGACCTCGCGGTCCTTGCCACCAAAACGCACGGTAGCCTTGATCGGGGCCTCAAAGGTGAGGTCTCGGTCACGGCACTCGCTCAGGCTGTATTTCGGCTCGCCGAGAATAAAATCAGCGAACTCTATGTAGTTTGTCTGGGTAAAGTCCCAGATCGGGGAGAACGTTTTGAATAGTTCGGGAAGTCCTTCTTCTAGAAACCACTTGTAACTGTTAAGTTGAAGTTCAATAAGATTCGGCACCTCGAGGAATCGGCCGATTCGCTTCGAGGAAGGCTGAATTACTTTCATCCGCTCCTCCGGGGGTTGTTGACGGAACCTTCATGATACCCTTGAACCTTGGTCGAAGCAAGGCTAGATTCGGCTTGTGGGTACTTTCTCGACCAAGAAACGGACGTTTGTCCACGTGCTTCCGCCGAACCGGCGGGCTATGACTTGGCCGATCAGCCGGGTTTGAACCTAAGGACGTCTTCGCTTGAACCTACGACGGGGCCGCGGTCTTCCCCAACGGCTTCGCCGATGTACTTTGCCGCGAGGTTCAAGTCGTCGAGGTTCCACGCCTCGCCGCTAAGGACCTCTTCCCCGCTGTCGTCCGTGAGGACGTAGGTCGGCACCGTTCTTGGCTTAAAGAGGCGCGAGACCTCTAGTCCAGCCCCCACTTGTGGAAAAGTCAGGCCGTTGTCGCGGCAGTAGGCTTCGGTGGTTGCGGCGTCGTCCTGGGAGACTCCGACGACCGCCGCCTCGGGGTACTTGTCCTGGAGCCGTTGGTAGTAGGGCATCGCGTACCGGCACGTTGGACAACCAGGTTGCCAAACGACCACGAATAGGGGCGCCTTCGCCCTCAACTCGCGAGTGTCGACGCCCTCTGTGGCGAAGTCGGGAAAGCGGCTCACTCAGAAAGCCTTTGAGGGACGTCAGGGGGAGTCGATCTTGGCCTCTCCGCGGACTCTATCATGAGAGTCTGCTGGTTGACCCTGTCACGGAGTTCAGCCATCTCCCTTCGCATCGCACGGATCTCGTCGACGAGCCCCGGCTCGTTCGACTGTCTTTGCATCAGTTCGACCATCTGTCGCTGATGGCTCGTCAGCATCTTCGCGACCGCAAATGCGCCTACAACCAAAATGCTCACGATGGGCACCAACACTGCGATCGCTCCTGCGTCAAGATTGGCGATCATTGCATCATCCTCTCTTCGATCGAAGGAGGTTGCTCCTTTGACTCTAGTCCCGCGCGCGATCGGACATCGTCCAGAGCGATCGTGTTGGCGTTCGTCTGCTCCCGGAGCGACTTGACCTCTTGCCGCAACTTCACAAGTTCGGCTATCACGGTTTGAAGCCCATCGCCGCTCTTGGCCTTGTGGACGATCTCAGCCATCTTGCGCTGATGATAGGTAACGATCGCGATGACTGGCGTCATGAGCACGATGCCGCCCAATACGAGCGCCATGATCATGTCGTCGGAGTTTGCGACGAAGTCACTCGGTGCCAGCATCATTCGTAAAGCCTCTTCTCATAGGATACTGTAGGCGGAGTCCGAAGGATTCACAGAATGTTCGACCTCAGGACCCCTCTTGCATCGCCTCTGGAAGCGTAAACCGCATTTCATACAGGGCCTTTCCAACGATGACGCCTGAGACTCCTGCGCTCTTCAGTGCGGATATATCTTCGATGCTCGATATACCCCCGCCCACGATCAGTTCGACCTTCAGCGCGTCTGCGAACCGCTTGGCTCCTTCCAAGTCCGGCCCCTGGAGTGTGCCGTCGCGCGTCACTTCGGTCGTCACCACGCAGGTGCATCCAAGTGCGACCATCCTTTTTGCAAAGTCGAGCCCGTTCAGCGCCGCAGTCTCGGTCCAACCCTTGACCGTCACTTCACCGTCCTTGGTGTCGATCCCCGCAGCGACGCTCTCTCCCAGCATTTCGAAGAGGTTGGCCGCGCGGTCGTCGCTCTCCGTCAGCGCGGAACCGACGACGACCCTGGTCACGCCGAGGTCGATGAGGCGCTTTGCGGTCTGAATCGAGCGGACTCCGCCGCCGCACTGAATCTTCACCTTGACGCTGCGGCAGATCTTGGCGACGATGTCGTTGTTGTTGAGCGACCCTGAGCGCGCCGCGTCCAGATCGACGACGTGAATCCATTCGGTGCCCTCTTCCTCGAACTGCCGTGCGACGGCGACGGGGTCGTCGCTGTATGTCTTTTCCGAGCCGAAGACACCCTCAGTCAGACGGACGCACTTGCCGTCGAGAATGTCGATCGCGGGAAAAATCAGCACCTGAGGAAGTTTTTTAGCACATGCAGGCCGCAGTCGCTGCTCTTTTCGGGATGGAACTGAGTCCCCCAGACGCCTCCCTGCTGGACCGCGGCTGGAAACGCGGCCGTGTGCATGGCTGTCCCAGCGATGACGTCGTGCGGGCAGTCGGTGTAGAGCGAGTGGACGAAGTAGAACTGGGTGCCCGGCTCAATGCCTGCCAGGACGTCTTTGTCCGGGTGCGGCTCGACGGCGCACCAGCCGATGTTCGGCACTTTGTTGCCTGCGCTCGGCTGTAGATAGCGGACTGTGCCCTCGAGCAGGCCGAGGCCCGCGCACTCACCGTGCTCCAGCCCCTTTTCAAAGAGAAGTTGCTGGCCGAGGCAGATGCCGAGCAGTCTTCCGCCATCGCGGACGAACGAAGCAATGTCGTCTTTGACCGACGCGAGCCTTTGCATCGCCGCAGCAAACGCGCCGACTCCGGGCACGATGAGGCGCTCTGCCTTGGTCAGGGTCTCTGCGACTTCACACTCGTAGCCGAGGTGCTGGACGGCCTTCTGCACGGACCGCAGGTTGCCCATGCCGTAGTCGAGGACGACGGTCAAGTGCCGATCTTGCCCTTCGTGGAGGGCGTCCCGATTCGCTCCGTCCTCTGCAGGGCCGCGTGGAGCGCGACGCCGAATCCCTTGAAGACGGCCTCGCAGACGTGGTGGTCGTTGTGGCCACTGATCTTCTTAATGTGGAGCGTAATGCCTGCGTTGAGCGCGAGCGCTTGGAAGAACTCCCGGACGTTCTCCAACGAGAACCCACCGATCGACTCCCGCGTGAACGGCACGTCGTAGGAGAGGTAGCCGCGCCCACAGACGTCCATCGCGACCAGCACGAGCGCGTCGTCCATCGGCGCGTGGACGCTGCCGAAGCGGGCGATTCCCTCCGAGGGATCGAGGGCGCGCTTGATGCCGACCCCGATGACAATCCCCGTGTCTTCGATGGTGTGGTGGTCGTCGACGTCGGTGTCGCCCATCGCCTTGACCCCGAGATCGACCTGGCCGTGGAAGCCGAGCTGCTGGAGCATGTGGTCGAAGAAGGGGATGCCCGTGTCGACGTCGACCTTCGAGCCTCCATCGAGGTCGAGGGTCAGCCGAACCTCGGTTTCGGCCGTTTCACGGTCCACTTCTGCGAACCGCACGGTCTTGGACGACTTGGACATGAGCCTTTAAGTGTACACCTTGTTTTCGGTCGATGTTCCCGGCGCAACCCCTACGAAATGCTTGAATTGGCTGGTTTCTACGGGAACGGAACCATGCCGTAGGTCTTCACGTCGTCCATGATGGCCGCCTGGACGTCCGGGTTGGCGGCCTCGTTCTCGTAGGCAGTGAGGAACAGATTTCTGGCTACGTCTCGATCTCCGGGCTGGCTACGGTCGTGATAAGCGTGCGCAGTGGCAACCAGGACGATGGTGTCGTTGGGCAGCAGATCTTTCGCACTCAGGCAGAAGTTGATTTCATTGTCGTAGTTCTGGGAAACGATTTCGTGCATAGACCGCACTAGGTAGGCGTAGGCAAGACGTTGGTTGGGATCCGCCACCGCTGGCGGAGGATTCAGTAGGCTACTGTCATTCAGAGAGTCACAACCGTCTTCGAGCAAGTTGGCCGCTATCGTATCTGCGTCATTCAAGCGGTTGAGATTGATCGCAAGATCGAAGATTCTGTCCTGGTCGTCTGAGTTCGGCGTCCAGTGCCCATGGGCTCCGCCAAGCAGATCCATGTATAGATCGAGACTCTGGGACTTCGAGCCCTGCAAAGCAAGCAGTTGAGCCTTGAAGTCGTACATTGCCGGCCCGAATTTCTGTGTATCGGCAAGGCGCGCATCCACTATCGCCCCGGCACCGGCGTAGTCTCCCGCATTGATCTTGTCGCTGACATCCTGCACCGTGTCGACGACATCGTGCGCCCAGGGCCCTAAAGTTGGGTTTGCATTCTGGATCTGCGGTTGGCGCGAAGGACTGGGCTTCTCCTCCTGGATAGCAACTCGCTGGTATTGGCACGACGTGCAAAGGACGGCGAGGCACATCGCAGCACAAAGGCCCGCCTTTGCGTCGCGTTTCTTCCTCTTGGACATACGCTCGCTCCAATTGAAGGGTACCGCTTCTTGCTCGGTGACTAAGCGATCTAAGGAGATACAAGGGCGCTAGGTCAAGGAACCCCGGGACTCGACGAGAGGCCAAAGGTATTCTCGGATTCACTTTGGCGATCCTGGTAGACAAGAACACAAAGGTGGTCGTAGCAGGCATGACGGGCCGGGAGGGCTCGTTCCACACCCAACAGATGATCGAGTACGGCACGCAGGTCGTGGCCGGCGTGACCCCGGGCAAGGGCGGCACGCAGCACCTGGGCCTGCCGGTCTTCGACACGATGCGGGAGGCGGTCGAAAGGACGGGCGCGAACGCTTCTCTGATCTTTGTGCCGGCGCCGTTTGCGGCGGACTCGGTCTTGGAGAGCGAGGCGGCTGGCATCCCGTTCGTGTGCCTGATCACTGAGGGCGTGCCTGTGAGCGACATGCTGCGCGCGGTGAACAAGATCAAGGCGGGCGGCAGGACGCGGCTCGTCGGCGGCAACTGCGCGGGGATCATGACCCCGGGCGAGTGCAAGATGGGGATCATGCCGGGGCACATCTTCAAGCCGGGGCCGGTCGGACTGGTCTCGCGGTCCGGGACGCTGACC
>DATLWQ010000311.1:0-6518 GCA_035576225.1 Fimbriimonadaceae bacterium
TGCAAACGTTTGCGGTAACCTCAGTCGCCTTCATCGCAGTCGCGTCCGTTTGCTATTCCGAGAGCGAGCCTGAAGGCTTTGGCAAGCGCCTCGTCGCTGCTGCAATCGAGCGAACACATCACCGCGTGACCTACGACGGTAGTTACCGCTCAATTCCTTACCCAAATGGTGACGTTCCTGCCAACATTGGTGTCTGCACGGATCTCATCATCCGCGCCTATCGCGAGCTAGGTATCGATCTCCAGAAGGATGTTCACGAGGAGATGAAGGCACATTTTGCGGCCTTCCCTAGCGTTTGGGGTCTCCGGAGGCCGGATCCGAATATCGACCATCGGAGGGTCCCAAACCTCCAGATCTTCTTCTCGCGCAAGGGCGTCGTTTTGCCCATCACCACTGAAGCGGACGACTACTCTGCCGGGGATCTCGTTACCTGGCTCCTGCCAGGCAATCTCCCACATATCGGAATCGTCGCTGAACAGAGATCCGCAGACTCCAACCGCCCACTTATTGTGCACAACATCGGTCGAGGACCTCGGCTTGAAGACATCCTGTTCTTGTATCCGATTACCGGGCACTACCGTTACTACGGCTCTCGTTAACGTTCTTCGGATCAGCTATTCGGACGAGGCTGGCCGCCTAACAAGGCGCTGCAGCTGACGGGGCACAGCGTCCCGTCGCGAGCGTGGTACGCTCAGAGGCGTTGGAACAAGACGGCGCTAGCGGGGGCCGGTGGCGGCCCCGCAGCTGAGCGCCCAGTCCGTTAGGCAGCAGCAGCGCTGCTCACTCTGGGCCGGCAGACCGCGGTCTCACGCGAGTCGAGAAATCGCAGGCATGAAGCTACTCCCTCTAGCCACTGAACCCTTCACCGCGCCGATCGATCGGGACATGCTGCCTTCCGAACGTCGAGAGTTCGTGCGGACGCATCGCACCTGCGTTTTCGGCTACGCCCGGCAACAAGACGGGCCGGCCATGTCGGTGGTCTACTACATCCCGACCGACTCCGATGAGCTACTGGTATCGACGATGCGGGACCGTACGAAGGCCAAAGTGGCAGATCGTGTCGGCAAGGTGAGCCTGTGCGTTCTCGATGAGCGCTGGCCGTTTACGTACCTTCAGGTCTACTGCGACGCTCGGGTCGACAACGATTCCGAACTGGTCACCGATGTGATGATGGCAGTCGGAGGGCGTATGTCGGGGACAGCGCTTCCCGAGGCCGCGCGGCCTGTGGTCGCCGAGATGGCGAAGAGGGAGGACCGCGTCGTCATTCGCTGCAGACCCTACGAGACATTCGCTTCGCCTCCGCGCCATCTCCAGCAGAACGACCAGGAGGAGAAGGTCACCCATTGGGTCTCCGGCTCGGTTCCCTGGAACTCGAGCGACCAAGGGCCAGCCTGAAGACGCGGGCGAGCCCGCAAATGACCCAGCGATGGCGGCGTCCGATCTGCTGCCTAACAAGGGCTTGCAGCTGCCACCAGCCAGCTGGGCGTTTCGGGGCCTGGTAGCTTTCTGGCATTCGACTTCTGTGGCTTTGGCGGGGTCGGTCAGTGCTGGCTGGCGCAGCTGAAGCCCGATCCGTTGGGCGGCGAGACTGGGCCGGTATCGCGAACCGGTTTGTAAGGTGACGGTGACGCTCTCTAGTGCGTTGAGCTGGCTCGAGATCGCTTGTGGTCTCTCGCTCATGGTCTTCGGAGCTTGGTTGTTTCTCGAACTCCCCGCTGCGTCTCCCGGAGTCGATGAGCACGGATATCTCGCGATGGGTGCATTCGCGGTTCTATGCCTGGCGTTCACGCTCTCGCTTGCAGGCGGCTCTCTTCGCCTGTCGTCAAGGTGGCGCTGGGCGGGCCACATCCCTCTGCTAGGCCTTCTCGTCGCAATCTACGTCTGCAACTAGAAGGCTCGCCGCCCAACAAGGTGTTGCAACGGACCGGGGAACAGCGCGAGCCCCATGGCTTCGGCATACTTCGGTGTCGTGCTCAGCATCTGGCGACAAGTGGCCCCGGCCGCTGAACACCCTATCCGTTGGGCGGCAGACATCAGCTCTGGGCTCGAGACAACTCGCAAGCGCCCTTCTCGCCGTACTCGCGCTCTCAATCGCGCTCGAGTCGAGGGTCTGCTCTAGTTCGGTCGACGCCGCTTCGTTGACAGCCCGACCAGGCCGAGGGCGAGCAGCACACCGGTGGAGGGTTCCGGGACCTCGCGGACCAAGATATCAACGCTGAAGACCCCCGGGGACGTCTCGGTCAGGCTGCCGAAGTCGATACCGACCACGCGGGGATCCACGATCTCCGTCGGATTGTTCGGACCGAGCACCGCTTCCTCGACGATGTAGTGGAGAAACTCAGGAATCCCGCCCGCAAAATCGACCGACGCGCCTACATCAAAGCCGAAATCGACGTCGTCGGACGCGACGAAGGTCTGGCCGAAGATCGTGAATGTGATGTCGAGAAGACCGTTGTCGGTGTCGATGTTCTCGCTTCCAATGCCAGTCAGAAAGGCGTCGTCGTAGGTCAAGCTGCCCGACCCGGTCTCCCCTAGCGTGAGCCCAGACCCATCGACGGTCGTAACGACCGTGCCCTCGAGAGAGACCGTGATCGGCGCCGCGTCCGCAGGCTGCAATCCAACCAATCCAAGAACCGGGACGAGCAGGATCGGGCGAACGAACGACATTACAGCACCCTTCCAAGGGTCGATCTCAGGCTGCTCCTATTGGAGATCGACTGTCAAGGGGAACTACCGCGCTTCACGCCGTGTCTTCCAACCGTTCGCCGTTGGGAAACCAACCGGCCGCATTTGTTGGCCCCAGCTACTTCTGCATCTTCGAGCGCGGAGACGGGAACCTACGCCTCGTCTGGGGCGGGAAGGATGGTTCCACTCGATGCGATTCGAGGCCAAGTGCGGGAAGCTGAGGCCAGCTGGTCAACCAGGCTCGGTCAATCCGCCGCCTAACAAGGCCTTGCAGCTGACACCGCTCCAGCAGTCTCCAGCTGGTGTAGGCTTCTGGCGTCGGCCTTGGCAGCCCTCGCAAACCGGTCAGCGCGGTGTAGCTGAAGGCCATACCCGCTAGGCGGCGCAAAGCGTCCTCGCGCCGGTTCGGAGTGATCTATGACCGAGTCCGTTCGGGAGCTTCGCGGTGGAAACATGGACATCGACCTCATCCCGAAGCTCGACCTCGGGTGGGAGCAGCAGGCGTGCCCCTGGAACGAGGCCGAGCAGGTCACCACGCACAAATGCGCCGTCAAGGACACCTCCATCTGTCGCCACTTCAGAGGTATCCGGTCGCCCGACACCGTTCTCTGTGCGTTTTCCGGAGTCACCTAGCTGCCTGTCTCTGTACCGCTCATGGCAGCACTGCTGTGCCGTCCGCCGCCTAACAAGGTGTTGCAGCGGCCCTGGCCTCAGCACGCCACTGCTGGCGTGGTAGGCTTCTGGCGTCGATGCTCGGTGGCCTACCGCTGGCAGTCAGCGGGCCAGGCCGCTGAACACCCTATCCGTTGGACGGCGGGAAGCCAAGTGAACTGGGATGCCATCGGTGCGATCGCCGAGTCCATTGGGGCGCTCGGTGTCATGATCTCCCTGGTCTACCTGGCCGTGCAGATCAGGCAGAGTGGATCTAGCGTGGAGCAGAACACGGTCGCACTTCGGTCTTCGACCTACCAATCCATCGTCGACGCGGTGGCCAACTACAACTCCTTCATCTTGCAGAACGAGCGGCTTGCGGAGCTAACGTGGAAGGGAAGAACGGAGTTCGACTCTCTCTCCGAGAACGAGCGCCGTCTCTTTCGAGTCTACCTGTCAAACGTGTTGCATTGTTTCAGTGCCGCTCAGTATCACTTCGAGTCCGGCTTGCTTCCCAAGGAGGAATGGTACGGCTTTCGCAACCTTCTCGCGGCGGTGTTTCAGGAGCCAGGAGCCAATGCCGCTTGGGATGAGCTCCGTCCCGTATTTCCACCCCGGTTCCAGGAGCTAATCGCGCGCATTCAGGAGCGCCAACGTAGCTCCGCCGCCTAACAAGGGGTTGTGGCTGACGGCCAAACGCTCTGATGAACTGAGGTGGTTGAGTCTGGCCACGCACCACTCGCTCTCCTGCAGAACTCGTGGGCGATTTGGCTCGCCCGAGAACTCCATTGGACGTTCGCGTCCTTTCTACTCCTGATCCTCTTGCAGTTGGCGATAGTCGGAGCTTCGGCTCTGATCAACCCGCCCCTTGATCACACTTCGAGCATCCGAGACCACTATTTCGACACTCGCAAGGCTGTCTTCGGTCTCCTTGCGGTCTGGATCGCGTTGGGTGCCATCTTCGACCTGCTTGGTCGGTTCGCGTCGACGCAGCCGCTGAATCCCGACCTGCCGATTGGCCTCATGTACTCGATCCGTGGTGTCGCTCTTCTCGTCTTCGTGTTGATGGCCTGGTCCGACCGCCAGTCTCATCACTGGGCTGGCTTCACCGTAGGGGCGTTGCTTCAAATCGCGTGGATTCTGGGCGTGAGCTACCACCCTGGAGCCGCCTAACAAGGTGTTGCAGCGGACCGGCTCTCGGTGGCGCCACGGGTCGTGGTAGCCTGGGGCTACGCTGTTCGGCGCCCCTGCGAGACGTTCCCGCGGCCGGCCGCCGAACACCGATCCTTTAGACAGCGCCGATGAAGATCGCGATCCTGAGTTTCCTATCGGCCGTCGTAGCCTTTGCGACGTTCACGTGGTGGGCGCTGGAATCGAGCGGTGTCGCTGTTCTAGAAACGCGTGCTGCCGATGGCTCGCTGCGCTCTACGCACGTCTGGTTTGCTGAGCACAACGGAGAGCTTTGGCTCGAGGCCGGAACGCCGGAGAACTCCTGGTACATCGACATCCAGCAGGATCCCCTTGTTTCACTCTCGGCGCCCAGACGCTCGGGACAGTACGTGGCTCGGCAGATTCAGTATCCCGGAGCCCACGACGAGATCCGGTCCATATTCCAGGAGAAGTATGGCGTTCGCGATTGGTGGGTTGGTCTCCTGTTCGACACGTCGCGCTCGATCGCTGTTCAGCTTGCACCTCTTTCGGGGCGCAGCCATGAGTAGGCGCCGTCTAAACGAGCTGTTGGGCGGCAGCTTTAACCGCGATGGTCTCCGAGACGTGCGCTCCCCTCGCCTTCCCGTCGAGGGTCTAGGCTCAGCTGCTGCCTAACAAGCCCGTGCAGCGGACCGGGGATCAGCGCGCCACGCCTGGCTTCGGCATACTGGGCAGGTCGCCCGAACCGGTCGAGGTGCGGTGCCCCGGCCGCTGAAGGGAATGTCCGTTGGGCTGCGAGGACGACGAGTCAGTGCTTGACGCTCTCGGCAATCTGGGTGACTTCATCGGCGGAATCGGTGTCGTCATCACGTTGGTCTACTTGGCGATTCAAATCAGGCGCAACACAGAGCAGACGCGCCTCAATACAGCCGCCGAAACCTGGTCTGGAATTCTCGATGCCTGGGAGCCGTTGTACCACGGCGAGAACAGCAAGGTTTTTCGGCGCGGTCTGGCAGGTGAGCTCGACACCGACGCACCTGACTTCCTGCTCTTTACCATGATGATGACCCGAACACTCGGTCAGTTCGAGCTTTCCGTCTACCAGGCTCAGCATGGAGCTCTCGACGACACTCTCCTAGCAATGCACTCGCGCCTTATTCAGACGATGGTCACCTCACCAGGCGGGCGCGATTGGTGGGACAACGCTGGAACTGTCCTGTTCGGGAAGGACTTCGTCGCCCACGTCACCCGGATCATAGAGACTCCGGACGCGCGGCTTCCGAATCTCTCGGAGGCTGGGCGCGTCGCCGACCAATAGGGTGTCGATGTATCAGCCCTCCGGTCCGGCCTGGCGATTCGTAGAGCCGGAACCCGCAGCCCAACAAGGCGCTCCAGCTGACGCCAAACAGCACACTCCAGTTCTGGTTTGATAGCCTTCTGGCCTCCACAGCGGTGCTCAGCTCGGACCTCGGAGGCGCTGTTGGCCGCAGCTGAGCGCCCAGTTCGTTGGGCCGCACGGAGCGATCGCCATGGACGTCTCGGCTGGCTGCCTCTGCGGAGGAATCCGCTTCCGCTTCGTCGGCGAGCCGCTCGCCTTCTATCAGTGTCACTGTACGGATTGCCAGATCCAGACCGGGTCTGCCTTCGGCCTGTCGCTTGTCGCCAGCGCCGAGCACGTAGCGCTCGTCTCCGGCAATCCGAAGGCCTTTCGGATCTCAATGCCCGACGGGCGAATCAAATCGGGGCGTTTCTGCTCCAACTGCGCAGCACGCGTGTGGGGCGAGCCGGTCAGATGGCCTCAGATCCGCGTGCTGCGTCCCGGCACCTTCGACCAGCTGCTTCCATTCGCTCCGTTCGGAGATATCTGGACCGCCAGTGCACAGCCCTGGGTTGCGTTCACTCAGGGTCCGCAGTTCCCTGGCCAGCCCGAAGACGACGGAGCCCTCGTGAAGGCCTGGCGCACCAGAGCTATGGGGTAGAGCGGCGTGCAGCCCAGCGAGGCGCTGCAGCTGCCGTAGCACAGCGCGGTCCAA
>DATLWQ010000312.1:0-2011 GCA_035576225.1 Fimbriimonadaceae bacterium
TTTTGGAAGGATCGTAAATCGGGATCCGCGCCCCTGGCGTGTACGTTCCTTGCTTGTGAGGGTTGCGGTCGACGGTGTAATCCAGAAAATCCGTTCGAATGCCGCAATAGTTCAGCAACGTATTGCCTTTCCCCGGCGCCCCGTAGCCGACGACGGTCTTGCCGCTCTCCTTGGCGGCGATAAGAAATTTCAACAGCGATCGCTTCGTGTGCTCGACTTTGGACGCAAATCCCAGATACGTGTCGAGGCGGCGATATCCCTGCTCGCCCTCTCGTCGCAATAGGTCGTCAACGCGGGGGTTACGTTTGTAAGCCCTCGCGCCTTCATGGCAAACATAGACTCGCAATGAACCCCCGTGTGTGTCGAGCTCCCTCACGTCGAAGGTCGTTAGCCCATGAGCAGCGAAGACTTTCGACACCGTCGAGAATGAAAAATAGGAGAAGTGCTCGTGATAGATCGTGTCGAACTGGTTGAGCTCCATGAGCTTCATCAAGTGCGGGAACTCGAACGTTCCAAAGCCGTTCTCGTCGATTAGCGCGGCCACGCCGGAGACGAAATCGTTGAGATCCGGCACATGGGCCAGCACGTTGTTGCCGAGAACGAGCTTCGCCGGACCATATGTGCGACGCAGGTCGCGAGCCGTCTTTTCGCCGAAGAACCTGTTCTCGGTCGGAATACCCTTTGCGATCGCTGCGTTCGCCACACCCGCGGCGGGCTCAACGCCTAGACACTTGATACCGCGTTCCTTGAAATGCTGAAGAAGGTAGCCGTCGTTGCTGGCCAGCTCCACGACGAGATCATTGCCACCGATACCGAAATCCTGCACGACATGCGACACGTACTGTCGCGCGTGCTCGACCCAACTATCGGAATACGACGAGTAGTAGGGGTACTCCGACGAGAAGATTACGTCCGGTTTGACGTATTCCATCAACTGCACGAGGAGACACCCGGCGCAGACATATACGCGCAGCGGAAAGAACAGCTCCGCCTCATCGGCACGCTCTGGCGGGATCTGCGTCTGGCACAAAGGCGAAAGACCGAGATCTACGAACGTATGAGTCAGTTCCCTGGAGCAAAAGCGGCAACGGGGGCCCGCGGACGCGACCGCGACCGGATCGGACGACGGCAAGCTCATCGACAGCGTACCTCTGAAATCGCGAGACGAACCCAATGCTGTTATTCTAGCCGCGCAAACTGCGCTCGGCGAATATCTCCGGCAACTCGGAAAAACGTTACGTGAAATTCACAGCGACGAATATCGAGGGCGTCACAGTCGTGGAGACGCAGCCCCAAGGAGACGCGCGGGGATCGTTTCGTCGGGTATGGTGCCAGAGAACGTTTCAGAAGGAAGGCCTACCCGCTCAAATCGTGCAGAGCAGCCTCTCCGTGAACACGCGGCGCGGCACGCTGCGAGGCATGCACTTTCAGCTACCACCTTCGAGGGAAGACAAACTGGTACAGTGCGTGACGGGAGCCATCTACGACGTAGCGCTCGATCTAAGACCCAAGTCCCGAACGTTTCTAGGACACTGCGGCATTGAACTATCCCAATCCAACAACCGCGCTTTGTTCATTCCTAGCGGGTGCGCTCACGGTTTCATCACGCTTGACGACAGTTGCACCGTGCTCTACATGATGACCGACTTCTACGCACCGGAACTATCGAGCGGTGTACGCTGGAACGACCCGGCTTTCGAGATCGAGTGGCCCGTTGCTCCCACCGAAATTCTTCCGCGCGACGCGTCGTACCCCGACTTCGATCCCAAGCTCGTGGCCCCTTTCGCTGCGAGTTAGGGGATAGAGCCGGAATGCAGTTCATATGCCGGATCTAGCGCATCGCGGATGGTGACCACGGAAGCACGGGGCGGACTCTTGAGCGCACGAGCGATAATCAAAGACCTCCTAAAGGGACTCATTGCGAAGACCTGCAGCCCGAGGCTGCAGCACGAGATCCGGCGGCTCTATTTGGCCCGCCGCGTAATCGCGCAGAAGGCCTTCCACGAAGTCG
>DATLWQ010000313.1:0-2435 GCA_035576225.1 Fimbriimonadaceae bacterium
GGCGCTAAGGAATACTTCTGGGGAGTGTCGATCAAGCCGGGCAAGCCGGTCTCGTTCAGCGTCGCGCCGACGGGTTGCCGCGTGTTCGCGCTCCCTGGCAACCCTGTGAGCGCGTTCGTCACGTTCGAGGTCTTCGTCGCTCCGGCGATCAAGAAGTTGATGGGGGCGCCGGTTCCGGGGCCGGAGTTCGAGCCTGTGGTGATGGCGACGGATTTGAAGCGGAACGCTTCTCGCTTGGAGTTCGTCCGAGCGATCACGGAGAACATCGGCGGCAAGTTGACGGCGCTTCCGCTGGCGAAGCAGGGGTCGAACATGGTCACGAGCGTCTCGCGCGCCGACCGGCTGCTGCTCATCGAGCCCGGGGACGACGTCGCCAAGGCCGGTACCCTAGTAGAATCTTTACCGTTGCGTTGGGCGCAGAGATGAAGAACGTGAGAGTCGAGTATTTCGCTTACTTCCGCGAGAAGAGCGGCGTTCCTGTGGAGGACGTCGAGACCGGGGCGGCGACGCTCGGCGACCTCTATGACGAGCTGAGTGGGCGGCACGGTTTCGCGCTGCCGCAGAGCGTCGTGCGGCCGGTGGTGGACGACGAGTTCAGGGCGATGAGCGACGCGTTCAATGAAGGCGACCGAGTCGCGTTCGTGCCCCCGGTGGCTGGAGGATAGATGTTCAAGATTACGACCGACCCGATTGTGCAGACGACCGAACCGGAGCGCTCGGACGGTGCGAGGGTCGTGTTCGACGGGATCGTGCGCGACCACGACGCGGGGCAGGGCGTGACGCTGTTGGAGTACGAGGCGATGCCGCGCGTTGCAGAGAAGGAGGGCGAGAAGATCATTTCGGAGGCGAAGCGGTTCTTCGAGGTGAGCGACGTCACTTGCGTCCATCGTACGGGGACGCTGCAGATCGGCGACGTGGCCGTACGCGTCACCGCGACGTCTGCGCACAGGCAGGCGGCGTTCGACGCGTGCAAGTACGTGATCGACGAGGTCAAGAAGCGGGTGCCGATCTGGAAGAAGCAGACGCTGACCGATGGGGCGACCGAGTGGGTCAACGCGACCACGGGGCAGCCTGTGCAGGAGCATAGCCCGGCTGTGTTCGTGGACTGCGGATCCTCGCTGGAGCAGTGGACGATCGTGGACATCCGCGAGGCGGACGAGCAGGAAGAAGACCCGATCGAGGGCTTCCAGCACGTAAGCGCACCGATGAGCGCGTTCTCGCCAGCCGACCTGGAGAGGTGCGAGCGGAAGCCACTGCTCGTCTGTGCTACCGGCATCCGGGGCCTGATCCTGGCCGACGAACTATGGCGCGAGGGGAACACCCGCGTCCACGCCCTGACGGGCGGGGTCGTCACGCTCAAGCACATCGCCAGAAAGCGCAAAAAATAGGCTCCCGGTCTCCAGGGTAGTATCGCCCACATGGGAACGGCGGTGGGAAGCCGCTTCTGTCCAGGGTGTTACAAGAGATGAAACTACGTGCCCTCATTTGCGTCGTCGCGATCTTTGCGGTGCAGGCCGCGTTTGCGCAGCACACGAACGTCGCCAACTGGCGACTTATGGACAAGTATTCGAACGCGGTCCTTGGCCGGTTCGTCTATTCGTCCACTGTCAGCCCGCAATGGATCAACGACTCTGACCGGTTCTGGTACGAATGGAGGGAGTCGGCGGGGAAGCGCTTCATGTTCGTCGATCCGAAGTCGCACACCAAGAAGCCGGCGTTCGACCACGATCACCTCGCCGCCGCGCTCTCGGAACTCGGCAAGAAGCCCGTGGTCGGCAACCAACTTCCGTTCGATGCGATCGAGTACGACAAGGACGAGAAGACGATCACGTTCACGGTCGAGAAGCAGAACTACGAGTGGAACCTGAAAGACGAGACGCTTAAAGAGGTGAAAGGGGACCCGGTCACTGCGCAGAGCCGGTTCGGCGGTCGATTCCGTGGCAACTTTTTCGGACAGGGCAACAACGACAGGCCTACCTTCGACACTGCGCCGGACGACCTGGCGTTCGTCTACATGCAGGGCTACAACCTCTTCGTCGGCAAGAAGGAGAAGAAGGAGGACGACGCCGACAAGGTCGAGGCGAAGCAGCTCACGACGGACGGCGTGCAGTTCTACGAGTTCCGTGGCGTGAACTATCGAACGTACACGCTGGGCGACAAACAGGAGACAAAGACGCGCGTGCCGGTCACGTGGTCGGAGGACTCGAAGGCGTTCATCGTCGAGCGGAGCGACGGGCGCAAGATCAAGGACCTGTGGGTCATCAATTCGCTGAGCGATCCCAGGCCGACACTGGAGACGTACAAGTACGCGATGCCCGGCGAAGAGAACGTCGAGCAGACCGAACTCTACTACTTCACGGAGGACACGGGCGAACTGAAGCGCATTCCGGCCGAGAAGTGGAAGGACCAGACGCTCTCCGACCTTCACTGGTGCG
>DATLWQ010000314.1:0-3094 GCA_035576225.1 Fimbriimonadaceae bacterium
CAGGCCGTCGACACCCCGCAGTCTTCCATCCTGGAGAGCCTCCCAGCGAAACACCTGACCCGAGGAGACACAACGGCGAAGATCTAGTTCGCGCTCTGAGGTATCGAGTTCGAAGGCGGTCAGAGCGTCCCCTCCGGCAACATGCCTAGGAACTCCTCTTCGTCCAGCACTGCGACGCCCAGTTGCTCCGCCTTGGCGAGTTTGCTCCCAGCGCCAGGGCCAGCAACGACGTAGTCCGTGTTCTTGCTCACTGATCCAGCGGCCTTTCCGCCGAGCGCTGTCACCGCGCGTTCCGCCGCGGAGCGCTCGAACCTCTCGAGTTTCCCCGTGAAGACGAACGTCTTTCCCGCAAAGACTCCTTCGCTCCTCGCTTCGGTCTGTGCGGGCGAGACGCCGAGGTCAAGGAGGGCCTGAAGCATCACTCTGTTGTCCTCCAGTTCGAACCATTCTTGGACCTCACTGGCGACCTTTGGGCCGATCCCCTCGACCGCTAGCAGCCTTTCGTAGTCGGCGTCCTGGATGCTCGCGAGGTCGCCGAACTCACGCGCGAGGTCGCTTGCCGTGCGGTCGCCGACATACCTGATGCCGAGACCGAAAACGAACCGATCGAGCGGCCGTTGCTTGGACTCTTCGATCGCACTCAGTAGGTTGGAGACGCTCTGCTCTCCCATCCGGTCGAGGCCTATGAGTTCGTCGCGGTGGCCTTTGAGCCGATAGATGCTGGGGAGGTCACTGAGGAGGCCGAGTTCGAGGAACCTCGCGACCTGCTTTTCGCCGAGACCCTCGATGTCCATCGCTCCGCGGCTGACGAAGTGCTCGAGTTTCGCCTGGATCTGCGCTTCGCAGCCCTTCCTGTTCGGGCAGCGTAGGGCGACGTAGCCCTCCTCTTCGACAAGCGTGGTCTTGCACACTGGGCAGCGCGTCGGCAGAGCAGGCACTCTCGCTCCCTTCTTTCTCTTGTCCTTGACGGCACCGAGGACTTCTGGGATCACGTCGCCCGCACGTTGCACGATCACCGTGTCGCCGACGCGCACGTCCTTCTTGCTCAGATCGTCGAAGTTGTGGAGAGTGGCGCGGCTGACCGTGACGCCGCCGACGAAGACCGGTTGGAGGTGCGCGACCGGGGTGACGACGCCCGTGCGACCGACCTGCCACTCGATAGCATCCAAAACTGTGAAGGCCTGTTCCGCAGAAAACTTGTAAGCGATCGCCCACCGCGGACCGCGCGCTGTCGAGCCGAGCCTCTTTTGCGTGGCGATGTCGTTGACCTTGATGACGACTCCGTCGATCCCGAACGGGAGCGAGGGCCGCATCTGTTCGATCTCCTTGATCCTCTTCTCCAGGGCTCCGATGCCACGACAGAGCGCACCCTCCTTGCGTACCGGGAATCCGGCCTCTTTCAGCCTCTGCATGAGCGCTGACTGAGTGTCGGCGAGGGTCTCGTCGCAAGCGCCGGTGCCGTAGCAGTAGAAGTTGAGGCGCCGCTCAGCGGTCATGCGGCTGTCTAGTTGGCGCATTCCGCCGCTCGCGGCGTTGCGCGGGTTGACGAACGGCTGGTCGCCTCGCTCGACGCGAAGCCTGTTGAGGTCTTCGAAAACGGACTTGTGCATCACGACCTCCCCACGCACTTCGATGGTGCCTAAGATCTCTGTGTCAAGGCGGTAGGGGATTCCACGAACGGTCTTCGCGTTCGGCGTGACGTTTTCTCCAGTAGTGCCGTCCCCGCGCGTGGCAGCGGTCGCGAGCAGACCATCGACGTAGGTCAGCGACATCGAGAGGCCATCGAGTTTGAGTTCGGCGAGGTATTCGACGTCGTCGTCCTGTTCGAGCGCCTTCTTAACGCGCTGGTCGAAGGCGCGCAGTTCTTCCTCACCGAACGCGTTGTCGAGCGAGAGCATCGGCTCGAGGTGGCGATGGGTCTCAAAGTGGTCGACGGGCGGCGCTCCGACGCGCTGCGTCGGACTGTCAGGAGTGCGGAGCGACGGATCCTCCTCCTCGATCTGCTGGAGTTCACGGAAGAGCCGGTCGTACTCTGCGTCGCTGATCTCGGGCGCATCTTCGACGTAGTACAGCCGATTGTGCCGTTCGATCTCGCGCCTAAGGAACGCCGCGCGCGCCGACTTGTCCATCGGGTGAAAGTTACCTCGGCCGGCCGCCGAGCCACGGCAATAGGGAGATCGCGACTTTAAGTGCGGCCCAACTGGACCTCGCGTTCTCCCACAGGACGCTGGCCGTGGTCGAGACCGTCTGCCATGCGTGATCGAGCCAGCCCCCGTCTTTCGGCTTTGGAGGTGACTGGGGAGTCTTGAGAACAAGTTTGAACGTCGTCTTGAGGTCGCGCTGCGACTTGGTGCCGTCCACGATGTGCGTGACGTCGCTGACGGCGTCGGTCGTCATGTCCGCGCTCACGACGTAGCCGTCCTTGGTGTCAAAGACGACGGTGCCGGTGCCCGTCATCTTTGTCTTCACTCTGTTCTCGGCGTCCTGCTCGTCCTTGACGACCTGGAGTGCTGAGTCCTCGAGCAGTTCGTAGTCCTGGCTGATTGATACGCCTATGGTTGCCTTGTCTCCCTCCAGTCCCTTGAGTGTGCAGTCGTAGTCGACCTCGCTGTCGCCGAACTTCTTCTTGTACGACCACGTCGCGCCCACGGCGAGGTCGCCTGTCGGAAACTGGACCGGGACGTATGTGATATCGGGAAATCGCTTGACGTCGAGGCCGGGCAGGCGCACAGGTAGAGCGATGTCGGGCGCGTCGGTCTTTGTGATCTTTCCGTCCGGCAAGAGGCTGATGGTCGTGCGCGGAAAGTAGGTCTGGACGTCCGAGGTCTCGAGGGGGAGCTTTGCCCCGTTGAACTTGATGTTAAGACTGGTGATTTCGTTTGCCGCGCGCTGTTCGTTCGGGTCGGTGCGGTCCAAGCCATCCACAGCCAAGCCCATGTCGACGACGACCTCGCCTTCGTAACCGCCGAGGACGGGGATGAAACCGTTGAAGACGACGGTCGACCCATAATCGAGCCGTACGCCCTGATCGAACCCATAATGGAGTTGGGCGAGGAGAAGTCCGACCAAGACTGACGTCATCATATTGAGTGTA
>DATLWQ010000315.1:0-7676 GCA_035576225.1 Fimbriimonadaceae bacterium
TTGTTGGACCTCGCGATTTGCGCCCGTAGGCGCATAAGCGCGAGCGTCTATTTACTATAGTTGATTCGCGACCAGTTTTGGCACCCTGGGCGGAGGACTTTCCCACAATCTTTTCCCCGGAGCGGGCTGCTCATAAAGGCAGATCATGTCGCTGCCCTGTGTAAGTGGACGAAATTGGTTTCCAACTTGGAGTGGATCTACCCCTTTGCCATCGCCAACTGGATCAGGTCGCGCGGCGGCTTGAACTCCACGTCCTCCTTCACTGTCTCCAAGACCTCGATCTTCGCCCCAGGGTTCTGAGAAAGAAGCGAACCGATCACGTCCTCCACTAACTTCTCCGGCGTCGACGCCCCCGACGTCACCCCCACGACCAAACCCGGGGAGGGTGACGCTCCCGCGTCACCGCAGAACCACTCGGCCAAGACGTCGGAAGGCTCCATCACCAGATACGCCCGCGCACCGTGCGCCTCCGCGACCTCCCGCAGGCGGTTCGAGTTAGAAGAAGTCCTCGATCCAACCACCAGCACCACGTCGCACTTCGTCGCCAGTTCCTTCACCGCAGACTGCCGGTTCGTCGTCGCGTAGCAGATGTCCTCCTTCTTCGGCAGTTCCAGGTGCGGATACTTCTCGCGCAAAGCGTCCACCGTCGCCGAAACCTCGTCCACAGAGAGCGTCGTCTGCGTCACCACCGCCAGGCGGTCGTGCGGCGGCAGGTCCAGCGCGGCGACGTCCGCAGGCGTCTCCACCAGCACCATCCTCTCCGGCGCCTCGCCCATCGTCCCCTCCGCCTCGACGTGGCCTTCGTGGCCGATGTAGACCATGAAGTAGCCCTTTTCAGCGAACCTCCGCGCCTCGTTGTGGACCTTCGTCACCAGCGGGCACGTTGCGTCGATCACCGTCAGGTTCCGCTCTTCCGAGACACGCCGAACGTCCGGCGAAACCCCGTGTGCCGAAAACACCACCACCGACCCCTTAGGGATTTCGCTCACATCCTCGACGAAAACGACCCCCTGCTCCTCGAAAGACCGCACCACCCACTCGTTGTGCACGATTGCGTGCCGCACGTAGATCGGCGCGCCGTGGATCTTCAGCGCGAGGTCCACGACCTCGATGGCGTACGCCACGCCCGCGCAGAACCCGCGCGGCGCGGCAAGCACGATCTTAGAGACGGAGTGCGGCACGACCCCTAGAGTCTACAACGGCGGCGCTGTATACGCACACGAGTACTTTCGAGTGCCTGGGCCTTGTCGTGCCTGACTGCCGTCGGGCAGTCGCACCTCTGCATCAATCCCCTCAGGCATAGTCACCTCCAGAGCAAACTTGCCTCCCATGCTCGTCCAGGCGACCGCAATCTCACCGCTCGGGCTCGCAAAACTCGCCTCAGCGCTCTCCAGCGGGCCAGGGAAGGGCTCGATAAGCGCCTTCTTCCAACCGACGCTTCCCGTTGCCTGCCGAATCCCCGCGACGAACGCGAAGTGCCACTCCATCAGATGCCCGAGCATGAAGTGGTTCATGCTGTTGCCGGTCCCAGGTTTAGCGTCCCAACTCTCGGGCAGCGTCGTCAGTCCCTCGTTGACCATGAACCCATAACTCCCCCGATCAGTCCGTGCGTACACCTTGTGCAGGACGTCGCTGCGTCCCGCATCACCCAGAGCCCGCACAAAGAACACTTGCAACACCTCTCCCACAGTCTGTTGCCATGCACGTTTCTCCAGGTCATCGATCACCGCCTGCAGCGCCCCAGCGCGGTCGCCCTCTGGCACCAGCCCGACACAAAGCGCGACGCTGTTCCCCGGCTGGCACGATCCGTTGTTCTTCACTTGCTTCGTTGCCGAGTCCCAAAAGTGCGCAATGAAAGAAGCCCTGATGTGCTCGAACAACACCCGATACCTCCGCGAGTCCAGATCGTTCCCCAGCACCGCGGCCGCTTCCGAGACCGTCTTCGCACCGAGCGCCCACACCGCAGTCCCGCTGACAGTCCGCGGCGTCCACTGCGCGGGCCCGTCGCCCTTGCCGTGCCCATAGTCGTACCAGTCGCCGAGGTTGCTGTCGACCAGTCCGTCCTTTTCGATCCACGTCAGGTAGTCGACGTACCGCTTCATGCTCGTGTAACTGCTCGCGAGCGTCTCCCGGTCGCCGTACCACTCGTAAAGGTGCCACGGCACGAGCACAGACGAGACCCCCCACTCCGGCGCTTCGTTCCAAAAGCCGTGCGGCCCGAGCCCCACCAACACGTTCGGCACGTTCGTCGGCACGTGCCCGTCCGGCAGTTGCTCGTCTCGAATGTCCTGCGCGACCTTCCTGTACCAGCCGCGGATGCCGAACCGATAAGAGATCGCGCGCGCCATGTGCCATATCTCTTCCTGCCATCCGGTCTTCTCCCTGTGCGGACAGTCGGTCGGCACGTAACTCATGTTCGACCGGATCGACCAGTCGATCATGCGGAACGCCTTGTTCTGCATCTCGCTGGAACACTGGAATTGCCCGACGAGCGTGTTCGCCGCGCGAGTGTGGGCCATCTCGATCCTCTTCACCACCGGCAGACCTTTCGGATTGGGCGCCCCCTCCGGCACCGCGCCCCGCACCTCGACGTACTGCGCGCCCACATAACAAAACTTGATCTTGTGTCGCTCCTCCCCTCCTCCGCGCAGTGTGTAGTCGTGGTAGATGTCGGTCCCCGTCCCTGACGTGTAAGTGAACTTCACTCGCTTCGTCTCGGGGTCTAGATATTCGCAAGGCAACAGACGGATCGTCTGTCCCGCCTTACCGACGACCGTAAAGTCGAGCAGCGCTGAACAGTTCTGCGAGAAGACATAAGTCGTCACGTCCGGTTCCGGCTGTTCGATCTCCACAGGCTTGAACCGCTCGAACTCCTCGATGCCGACGAACGGAAGCAGGGAAGTCTTCGCGCTCGGCGCATCGACAGTCATCACTTTGGTCCAGCCACTGTCGTCAAATCCCGGCTCGTCCCATCCGTCCTGCACGAGCCTCGCGTCCCAGTCCTCACCGCCGTACACGTTCGAGAACGTAAGCGGGCTCGCGTTCCACTTCCACTCGCCGTCACTTTGCACGATCGCGCTCGTCCCATCCGCTGATTCGAAGCGTGCGTCCAACCAGACCAAGAAAGGCCGCCCGTCAGAGAAGTCCGGCATAGCGTCGGGCTTTGCGTACCTGTCCGAGTTGTTCGGCTTTACGACGCGATAGAACGAGTTGCCCAGTTGCATCCCGAAGACGTTCTCGCCCTGCCTTAAATAGGGGAGCAGGTCGAACTCCTGCCAGTAGAGCCGCTTGTTGTACTGCGACCACGCCTGGTCGATCACTGTCGCACCGACCTTTTTCCCGTTGAGCGTCAGTTCGTAATGCCCCAGCCCGATGACCCGTACGCTCGCCCTCCTCGGCATAGATCCGACAGAGAAAGACCGCCGCAGCATCGGGCACGGGCTAGGCGTGCCATTTGCGGACTGTGAAAGTATCCACGGTGCGATCCACGCTGGCTCCTTCGGTGTCTGGGAAGAAAGCACTGTGCACCGAGTTTAGTCCGACCTTGAGGCGCAATATCGGACTCCCAACGACTCCACCGAGTGCGGCACGGGTGGATCGAGTTTGTCGATGCGCACCTCGATGGCCTCAATCAGCGGAAACCTAACGAACGCCCGTTCGGCCAAGACCCGCGCGAGCCTTTCCAAGGTCCTATATCTCGCCCCTTCGCTTACCTCGACGACGAGCCCCGCCAGAGCGCCATAGTCGACCGTGTCACAGATGTGATCCGTCTCGTCGGCCGAGCCCGAGACCGTCGCAGTGACACTGAATTTGAGCCTACAGCCCTTGTTTCGCTCCTCTTCGGTAACCCCGTGGTGGCCTGTGGTCTCTAGCCCGCTGACGAGTACCTCGTACACGGGCGGATTTTGGCACTTTTGAGTCCTGAATATGGGCTATACCTGTGCTATAATCGACGTACAAACAACTGGCGGGACCTAGACACGGGCGCCTCGAGGCGTCCTTTTTTGTAGGTTACGCAAGGTGGTCGAAAATGGACATACAAAAGCAACTGCAACAGATTGCGACGGAGCGGGACATCCCGGCCGACGAACTGAAGCGCGAACTGGAGCTCGCGCTGGCGGTGGCTTATCGTAAGTTCACCGGCGCCGACGGGGAGATAGCGATCCGTCTCGACTCCAGCGTCAAGAGCGGCATGGTCGCCGAAAAAGAGGTCGTGGGAGAGGTCCTCGAGCACGCCACGCAGATGCAACTCGAAATCGCCCGCAAGCGCAAGCCCGACGCCCAGGTCGGTGACTTCATCGACGTAGAGATCGACCCCAACAGTTTCGGGCGCATCGCCGCGCAGACCTTTAAACAGGTCTTGCAGCAGAAGTTTCGCGAGGCCGAACTTCGCCAGTTGCACGACCAGTTCAGCGAGCGCGTCGGCGACGTCGTCAGCGGCATGATTACGCGCAGGGAAGAGGCGAGCGTCCTCATCCAGGTCGGTCGTCACGAGGTCCGTCTCCCCAAGAGGGAGCAGGTCCCAACAGACGACTATCGCCCCAACGAGCGCCTGCGCGTCTATGTGCTCAAGATCGAGGAGTCGCACCGAGGCTTCGAGGTCATCGTCAGCCGGAGCCACCCCAACCTCCTCCGCAAACTCCTTGAGATGGAGGTTCCCGAGATCAGCGAGCACCTCGTCGAGATCAAGAGCATCGCGCGAGAGCCGGGCCAGCGCAGCAAGATCGCGGTCATCAGCCACGACGAGCGCGTGGACGCCGTCGGCGCGTGCGTAGGCCAGCGTGGCGCCCGCATACAGTCCCTCATGGACGAACTGCGGCCCGAGAAGATCGACGTCGTCCCCTTCAGCGCCGATCCTGAGACGTACATCATGAACGCGCTCAGCCCCGCGAAGGTCAACATGCTCAAACTCAACCAAGACGAGAAGAGCGCCTACGTGGTGGTCCCGGACAACCAACTTTCCCTAGCGATCGGTCGCGGCGGCCAGAACGTGCGGCTTGCAGCCCGTCTCACCGACTGGAAGATCGACATCCGAAGCGAGGAGCAGGCCACGGCAGAAAGGGCCGAAAGAGCCAAGGCGGCGACCGAGGCCGTCGTGCAGCAGGAACCGCCCGAGCCCGAGCGTGTGTCTGTGCCTTCTGACGAGCCGGCCGCAAAAGAGGAGCCGGCAGCGGAGGAACCGTCGACCGAGCAGAACTGAGCGGCCCCGTCCGTTCGTGCATCGTTTGCAGGAAAAGGCGGCCGCAGGCCGACCTCTTGCGCGTCAGACTCACACCGAACGGTGACCTCGTCGTCGGCGCAGGAGCCGTGGGTCGCAGCGCCTACTGTTGCGACAACCAGCAGTGCACCAGAGGACTCTTCGAGAAAGACAGGCTAAAGAGGGCCCTCAAGCGGCCCGTGAGCCCAGAGGCGCTTCTAAGCCTCGCCCAAGTGCTCCAAGGCAGGCAGAGGTAAAACTGAAGGGAATGCAGCGTTCAATCGCCGAAATCGCAGAAGAGTTCAGCGTCGCACCTGGGCTCGTTACGACCGTGCTCGAAGACCTTGGAGTCGGGCACGAGCAAGGCCATTTCGACTCGGACGGCGAAACTTTCGACTTGATCAAAGAGGCAGTCAAAGAGGCGGGCGACAAGAAGGTCGTACGCCTGGCGCCCTCGCGCACACCGCGCGACGTCGCGGCGGCCATCGGCGTCGCAGACAAGGACGTCCTCAAGACGCTCATTAAGTTAAAGGTCATGGCGACCCTCACGACCACGCTCGACGACGAGGTCGTGGAAGCGCTGGCGCAACAGTTTGGATATTCGGTCGAGTGGGGCAAGGCGACGCCGGTCAAACCGATCCCGAGCGCTGCGGCCGTCACGACGACCGGCGCTGAGACGCGGCCGCCAGTCGTCACCATCCTCGGCCACGTCGATCACGGAAAGACCTCGCTTCTCGACTACATCCGCAAGACCAACGTCGTCGCCAAGGAGCACGGAGGCATCACGCAGCACATCGGCGCCTACCAGGTCAAGGTCGAAGGCGGACTCATCACCTTCCTCGACACGCCTGGCCACGCGGCGTTCACGGCGATGAGGGCGCGCGGAGCCCAGGTCACCGACATCGCGATCCTCGTCGTCGCCGCAGACGACGGCATCATGCCGCAGACGATCGAGGCCATCAACCACGCCAAGAGCGCAGACGTCCCGATCATCGTCGCGGTCAACAAGATCGACGTGCCTGGAGCGAACCCGGGCAAAGTCCTCCAGCAGATGACCGAGCATGAACTCGTTCCCGAGGCCTACGGCGGACAGGTCATAGTCTGCAACGTCTCCGCGCACACCGGCGAGGGCATCGAGAACCTGCTCGAGATGATCCTCCTGCAGGCCGAAGTCCTGGACCTCAAGGCAGACGCGCGGGCTGACCTCGAAGGAGTGGTGGTCGAGGCCCAGTTGGACAGGGGGCGCGGGCCCGTCGCGACCGTCCTGGTCGAGAGCGGCACACTCAGGGTGGGCGACGTCATCATCGCCGGCAACACGTGGGGCAAGGTCAAAGCCATGAACGACTGGTCGGGCGAGCGTCTGAAAGAGGCGGGCCCCTCCACTCCGGTCGAAGTTCTCGGTCTCAACGACGTCCCCGGCGCAGGAGACCGTGTCGAGGGCGCCAAGGACGAACGCGCAGCCCGGGACGTCGCCGACGGACGAGTGAGCGAAGAGCGCGAGGCCGCGCTCATGCCGCAGCGCCGCAAGGTTTCGCTCAAAGATTTGGTCAAGAAGGGCTCGGACGACGAGGCCAAGGACCTCAATCTGATCGTCAAGGCAGACGTCCAAGGATCCGTCGAGGCTGTGCGCGGAATGCTCGAAAAACTCGAGCACCCCGAGGTCAACGTCCGCATCATTCACACGGGGGTCGGGCCGATCACAGAGTCGGACGTGTTGCTCGCCAGTGCGGCCGGAGCCATCTGCGTCGGCTTCAACGTCAAGCCTGAGGGCAAGACTAAGACGGAGGCCGAGAGACAGAAGGTCGAGATTCGCACCTACAAGGTCATCTACGAACTCGTCGAGGACATCGAGAAAGCCATCAAGGGCATGCTCGAGCCAAAGTTCGAGGAGGAACCGCTTGGCACAGTCGAGATCCGCGCGGTCTTCAAACTCACCAAGGCCGGAGTCGTCGCGGGCTGCCACGTCACAGAGGGCAAGGTCGCGCGCGGAGCGTCTTGCCGAGTCCACAGGGGCGACGAGATCGTCTTCGCAGGAAAGATCGCGAGCCTCCGCAATGTCAAAGAGGACGTCCGCGAGATGACGGCGGGTCAGGACTGCGGCGTCCGGTTCGAAGGCTGGACCGAGTTCAAGGCCGGCGACGTGATCGAGGCCTACCAGGTCGTCCAGGTCAATTAAAAAGAGAACCGGGAGCCATGACTGACTCCCGGCCCAGCGCCTTTCGGCGAATCGCTATTTGAGTTCGACTGTGCCGCCGACCTCTTCGATCTTCTTCTTGATTTCTTCGGCCTCGGCCTTCTGCGCGTTCTCCTTCACGGTGTTCGGCGCGCCGTCGACCAGGTCCTTCGCTTCCTTCAGGCCAAGGCCCGTGATCTCGCGAACGACCTTGATGACCTTCAGTTTCTCGGCACCGGACGCGGTGAGGACGACGTTGAAGTCGGTCTTCTCCTCCACGGGCTCGGCAGCGGCGGCTCCGGCCAT
>DATLWQ010000316.1:0-3716 GCA_035576225.1 Fimbriimonadaceae bacterium
GACTACGCCCAGTGTGGACAGAATTTTCCGCCATGTACGCTTTTCCGTTGTAGCCTCTAGTTGGACGCGAGCCCTTTGGACCGGGCTAAGCGCGGCCCGATGGACTTGCCGCCCGCTTCTCCACCCGCCCTAGGGCGGAAAGGAGGTCAAACATGGCAAGAGACATCACAGTCATCATGGAAGACCGACCCGGCTCGGTCGCGAAGATGGGCGAGGCCATCGCAAAGGCCGGCATCAGCATCGAAGGCTGGTGCGGGACGACCTGCGACGGCAAGGGAGTCATCCACGTGCTCGTCGACGACGCCAAGGCGGCCCGCAAGGCCATCGAAGGCGCCGGGCTCAAGGTCTCGGCCGAGCGCGACGTGCTCGTCCTCGAGGTCGAGGACAAGCCAGGAGTGCTCGCGAAGTTCGCAACCAAGATCGCCAAGGCCGGCGTAAACGTCGACTTCGGCTATCTGGCGACTCACACCAGGCTCGTGATCGGCGCCGCCGACATCAAGAAGGCGCGCGAGGCCGTTCCAGAAGCGGTTCTTGCGACCAAGTGAAGCACTGAAGTCCCCCTCCTCCACCCTTGCGCACTGAAACGGAGGAGGGGGCAAGGGGTCGCAGACCCTATGTCCGCGGGTCGGGCTTGATCGCTATCGTCTGCTCCGACACCTTCCCGTCCACCGTCAACCGTATGGTGTAGACCCCGGCCGGAACCCACGGCCCTTGCGCGTCGACGGGAGTGTCGCCCCAGATCGCCGAGATCGGCGGCCCGAACCGCCGTCGGCCGTTGCCCTCGGCAGGGGCCTCCTCCCGCATGTCCCACAGGAACCGGTGCGACCCCTGCGACTTCGCAACCACGCGCGGCGGCCTGACCCAACCTGTCTGCACCGTCAGCGATTTGGGGTCGACGATCTGCACCGGATCGTCGCTCGAGAACTTCCGGACCAGTTTCCCCACGTCCGAGAGAACCTCGATCGTCACGTGCGAGGCGTCCTTCGGAAGCCAGTAGTCGATCATCGCTCCGTCCGGCGGGTTCTTTCCGGCGGGCTCCTCCGGCGGGAGCGGCGTGTCGTGGTTCGAGTCCCGCTCCAACTCATAGGAAGCCGCCAGCGGGAACAGCGTCGGATCAGAACCCACCATCGAAAGGTTCCGCAACGGCGTCACGTTGTCCAGGATCCAGAACCCGCGCCCGTGCGTGCCGATCACCAGGTCGTCCTCGTGCACCACTAGATCGCGCACGGAGGTCGCCGGCATGTTCAGCCGCAGCGGCATCCAGTGGTCGCCGTCGTCGGGCGAGAAGTACACTGCCGTCTCCGACCCGCAGTAGAGCAGCCCCGGCACGACCGGGTCTTCGCGCACGACGTTGATCGGGTCGTCGGGCAGGCCGCTCACGATCTCCGTCCAGTTCTTGCCGCCGTCGTGCGTGCGGTAGATGTGCGGCCGCATGTCGTCCACACGGATGCGGTTCACCGCCGCGTAGGCGGTCAGATCGTCGCTGTGACCAGCGTCCATCAGCGAGACCTTCGACCACGACGTCACGCCGGGAGGAGTCACGTCCGCCCACGAGTCGCCGCCGTCGTGCGTCACCCAGATCAGACCGTCGTCCGTCCCGCACCAGATGGTCCAAAGCGACAGGTACGAGGGCGCGACCGTGTAGATGACCCCCCGTCGGGCCATGGAAGCCATCTCCGGTGTGCGGTACTTGCCGACGCTCGCAGGGATATCCGGCTTAGCGCGGCTGAGGTCGGTGCTGATCGCGTCCCAGTGCTCGCCACCGTCGGCGGTCTTGAACAGAATGTTGCCTGCGAAGTACAGCACGTGCGGGTCGACGGTCGAGAACAGCACCGGCGCGGTCCTCAGCACTCGATAAGGCACCGTGGGTCGCACGCTCTTGTTCTCGCCCGTCACCTTGTCGTACCGGTCGACGCGACCGCCGTACACGTAGCGCGGGTTCAGCGGGTCGGGCGCGAGGTAGCCGTACTCGTCGCCGCCCGCCGGGTGCCACTCGCGGAACGTGATCTGCCCGTCGTTGCCACGGCTGCTCACCATCGCCGAGCCGCTCTCCTGCTGGCCGCTGTAGACGTTGTAAGGAAACGCGTTGTCCGTCGAGACGTGATAGAACTGCGCCGTCGGCTGGTTGTACCAACTGCTCCACGTCTCGCCGCCGTTCACGCTGATCGTCGCACCCTGGTCTGCTGCTAGCAGGATGATCTCCGGGTGCAGAGGGTTGACCCACACCGTGTGATAGTCGTCGCCTCCCGGAGAGCCTTTGATGCAAGTGAACTCCTTGCCTCCGTCCGTCGAGCGGTAACAACTCGTGTTCGCGACGTACACCGTATCAGCGTCGTCGGGCGCGACCTTGATCTCGGCAAAGTCGTCGCCTCGGCCGGAAAGCCTGCGCTCGTCGTCGACCAGCGACCAATTCTCGCCAGCATCGTTGCTGCGATAGATGCCGCTCTTCTGCCCCGCGGCGACCATCGCATAGATCACGTTCCCGTTCGAGGGCGCGACCGAGATCCCGATCTTCCCGAGCCCCTCTTCCGTCGTCGGGAGCCCCTTCGTCAGTTGCCGCCAGGTGTCGCCGCCGTCGGTGCTCTTGAAGAGCCCGCTGCCGGGTCCCTCCCACTGCCCGTTCTCCCACGGCCCCTGTCTCGACTCCCACATCACCGCGTAGACCGTGTTCGGATCCTTCGGGTCGAACGCGAGGTCAGCGCCGCCCGTGTCGGGGTCTTTGTAGAGAACCTTCTTCCAGGTCTTGCCGCCGTCGAGCGTGCGAAAGATGCCGCGCTGCTCGTTCGGCCCATACGGGTGCCCGACCACCGCGACGAAAACGCGGTTCGCGTTCTTCGGGTCGATCAGGATCGGCCCGATCTGCTGCCCGTCCTGCAGTCCGATGTGCGACCACGTCTTGCCACCGTCGGACGACTTGAACATCCCCTTTCCGACCGAAAGGTCAGGGCGCCGTAGGCTCTCTCCGCTCGCCACATAGATCACGCCCGGATCAGAGGGCGCGACGGCGACGTCGCCAACCGAGCCGGTCGGCGCACCGTCGAAGATCGGCTTCCACGTCCTTCCCGCGTCGTTCGTCTTCCAGACGCCGCCGTTGTTGACTCCAATGAAGAACGTGTTGGGCTGTTCGGCGATCCCGCTCGCGCCCACGGTGCGCCCGCCGCGGTACGGGCCTATGCACCGCCACTGGAGCAGGTCGTACGCGCCCGCAGGGACGCCTTGGAACGAAGTGTGACCGGCCATAATGAACAGGATCGTGCCAAGCATGGCCTATTTTGCACGTCCAGGCGATAGCCGCGTCGCAGACGCTACTTCATGCCGGGGTTGAGTTCGTAGAACCGCTCCCGCGTCAGCATGGTCTGCACCATGTCACGGTACTCGCCTCGCTTCCAGAACGACTTCGGCCGCGTGCCGACGACCACGTAGCCCGCCTTCTCCTGCATCCGCGCCGAAGCCTCGTTCCCGCCGAAGTGGCCGGAGAAGAGCATCCTCAAGCCCAGCACGCTGAACGCATAGTGAGCGCGGACCCTGACCGAGTCCGTCCCATACCCCTTCCTGCGGTCGGCAGGGTCTCCGATCAGCGTCCCAGATTCCGCCGTGCCATGGACGTGGCTGATCTTGAACAGCCCCGAGTTGCCAATGTGTCTGCCGTCCAGCGTCTCGATCGCGAAATGGACCTGTGCGGGGTCCGTCTTCTGCGCCGCCTCGAACCACTCCCT
>DATLWQ010000317.1:0-2387 GCA_035576225.1 Fimbriimonadaceae bacterium
GTGGCCGGACCAATGGCTCCAAGGTGGGCCGCGCCCGCGCTCAGACCTTGGCTTCTTCGCGCTCCGTCATCGCCTTGACGACGGGGTTCTGCTGTTGCTTGGGGCGGTCGAGTTCCGCACGTCCTCGTTCGACGTTGCTCATCACCTTGCCGACGACGGCTTCGAGATTGTCCAGGATCGCGTTGGCGAACTTGTCCGCCTCTTGGCGCAGGGCGGCGGCGTCGGACTCGGCGTTCCGGCGGAGTTCCTCTGCCTGGGCCTTGGCGAGTTTGAGCACCTCGGCCTCGCTGACCATCTGTTGCTGGGTGATGCGCGCATGCTCCAAGATCCTCGCGGCCTCCTGGGTCGCCTCTTCCACAGACTGGGCGGCTTCTCGCCGGCCCTGGTCGACAATGCGTCCGGCTTCGTCCTCGGCCGTCTCCATCACGCGCTCGGTCTCGCGGAGGAGGTGCGAGGCGTCTTTGACGTCGCGGGGCAGCGAACCCTTGATACGGTCAATCTGAATCTGGAACTCCTGGCGGTTGAAGCCGACAGTGACGCCCAGGAAGGTGCGGGGCTTTTCCGCTAGGCTGTTGAGGTTGTCGAGCAACCTCAGCACATCGATGTTGTAGTCCTTCTTGATCATGGGTTTCGCGCCTGCTTCCTGCTCTAACATATTACTTTTTCCATTTTTCGCCGATACAGAATTTGTCCACTCTTCCGGTATATCTGACGGCGCAGACGGCGGTCGGCTACGCCCGGGCAGGCCGTTGGGGCCTTGATTCGGACCGCGACCTGATCCTTTCCGCTACCGGAGCAGGCACGAACGGCGAATAGTCGCCGCCTAGGGCCGCTATTTCTCTGACGACGGAACTGGCCAAAAAGGAGTATTCGTCCCGGGCCATCAGGAACACGGTCTCGATCTCTGGCGCGAGCCGGCGATTGGCACTGGCCACCCGAAACTCATAGTCAAAGTCGCTGATCGCCCGCATCCCTCGCACAAGGACCGTGCAGTCGTGGGCGCGGGCAAACTCGACGAGCAGGCCAGAGAAGGTCTCGACCTGAACATTGGGTATCCCATGGACACACTCGCGCAACGCTGCAACGCGCTCGACGTGGTCTATGAACGGATCCTTGGCGCTGTTGGTGCCGACCGCGACGATGAGCCGGTCGAACATCCGGGCTGCACGGTCGATGATGTCCATGTGCCCCACCGTAGGCGGATCGAAGGAGCCCGGATAGATAGCAAGCCTGGACATACCGACAGTGTATCAGGCGCCGACCGAGCCTAGGACTACTCTGTGTCCCCAGACTCAGCGTCCGCAGATGGACGCACGCCGCCATAGGGCCGACTGCCCCCAGGAATCAGGGACTCGGCCAACTGGACGATGTTGAGGGCGTGTTCGCGCACGAATGCCGCATCCATGCCCGATCTGGACTGAACGTGGCTAGAAATGATGTCGAGTTGGTCGACGATCGCACGCTTGACTTCGCCGTGCGTCTCGGGTGATGCAGGATTCATATGCTGAAGACACTGGGGCGTCCATCGCGCCGCCCCGAACTGATTCTGAGTAGAAAGCGGCGAAAACGCTGTCGCACATAGTTGCGACCTACGGCAAAAGTCAGGCGAACACTGGTTCGACGACGTGTTGAGCGACCGTCGAACCGCCGGTCAGAGTAGGCCAAATCATGAAAATCGGGCGCTCTCGAGGTGGTACAGCCTGGAACAAACTGCACCAATGTGCACTTTTCTATAATTGGGAAGCGTAAAAAATCCGCATACTGGGAAGTAGTGGGGACGGTGCGGAAGCGGTCGCTATGGGTGAACAGACGCTAGAGCGAGGTCGGTTTGCGAGGCTCTCGAAGAGAGAGCGGCAAGTTATTGGGCTTGCCGCCGCGGGCCTGGCTGACAAGCAGATCGGGCAGGAACTCGACGTTTCCATCAACACTCTGCGGACATATTGGACTCGAATCAGGGAAAAAGTCGGGAGTTCGTCGCGCCCCGCACTCGTCGCAGCCTACGTCGCGGACGACCTCGCCTCGAACCTGCCCGAGCCGCTCGACCCCCTGACCCATGGCGGATGGGTCATTGACACAGAATCGCGAACCCTTCTGGCAAGCGACGCCGTGAACGACGACCACGGGCTACAGCGCGGCGTCCCCCACAACGTCTTGGAGTACACGCGGATGGTCCACCCGGAGGACGTCGACATGGCTCGGGAGAACATCTTCGCGGTCGCCGCCGGGACCAAGGACAGCGTCCATCTGGCGTTCCGGGTCGTGACCCCACGCGGCGTGGAACTGGTCAACGCCTCGGTATATGCGATCCGGAACGAGGACGGCAGAGTCACCAAGGTCTATGGGTTCCGCGTGCAGGCCCTCGACTGCCGGCCCGGGAACAACACCGA
>DATLWQ010000318.1:0-1541 GCA_035576225.1 Fimbriimonadaceae bacterium
ATCACCCAGTCGCCGTAGTTGATCGCAAAATAGCTCGTCCCGTTCTGGGCGCTGAACAGCGAGTGCGTCAGAACTGTGCTGTAGTAGGCGTTCCCGCCGTCGTACATCTCGTGGTTGGAATTGAGCGTGAAGTTCCCGAGCGTCCCTTTCGGCCAACAATTCAGAAGGTTGTTCTGCTCCTCGGTCGCCGTGCCCGAGTAGTACACGTCGCCCAAATGAACCACGATGTCTGGGTTCTGGTTGGCGATCTGTGCGGCGACGAGTTGCGACGGACTGTTCGAGAGGTTTCCGTCCTTGTAAGAACCTGTCCCCCAGTCGCCCATCATCGCGATCTTCAGCGTCGGATGAGTGTTCGGGTCGATCGTGATCACCGCTGGCGTGTGCGCAAAGTTCGCGAGCGTGATGATGTTGAGTTGTATCAAGAAATAGTCGATGGCTGCTTCGGCCCAGCCTAGCCCTGTACCTCCGGTCTCGACGCCGAGGTCCAGGACCGCGTACTTGGCGGTGTCGAGCCAGGAACCGTCGCCCATCACGACGCCCTTCGACTCCCAGATCGTCCACCATGCTTGCCACATCGCATGTGTGATCTTGGAGGCCGGCATACCCAGATCCCTGAGGGCGTCCTTTAGCCATGTCCACGCCTTGTTGTTCAGGTAGTAGAGCACCCAGCCGAACTCGACGTTGCCGGGCGTCGTGGGGGTGACCTTGGTCGGGTCGGCCATGAGCAGGATCAAGACCTGCTCGTCCTGTTGGAGCGTCCGCCAAATGCCTGGACTCAGCGTTTCGCCGCCCTTGATCGCTTCCTCTAACCGGCGCTGCCTGTCTGTCCATTGTGGACTCATCGGAGTTGCCATAGTTTCCCAACCTTACTCCGATCTGCCTGCTCCCCTAACCCTTATAGCAACAGGCAGATAGTGATTTCATAGAACATTCATGATTGGTAGTACGTTCGCAAAAACAAACGGGCCCCGCCGATCTTAGGCAGGGCCCGCTTGTGTCGTGTCGCTGGATCTTAGAAGTCCATGCCGCCCATTCCGCCACCGTGCGGATCGGCGGGCATGGCCTTTTCCTTCTCTTTCTTCTCGACCACAAGCGCCTCGGTCGTAAGGACCAGGCCCGCGATCGAGGCGGCGTTCTGGATCGTAGAGCGCGTGACCTTTGCGGGGTCGACGATGCCCTTCTTCACCATGTCCACGATCTTGCCGGTCGCGGCGTTGAGCCCCTCGCCAGCCTTGGCGGCGCGGACGTTCTCAACGACGACCGAGCCCTCCATGCCGGCGTTCTCCGCGATGGTCCGCAGAGGCTGCTCTAGCGCGCGCCGGACGATCGTGATGCCCGTCTTCTCGTCGCCCTCGGCCTCGATCTTGTCGAGCGCCTTCTGAGCGGCGAGCAGCGTCACACCGCCACCGGGGACGATGCCCTCTTCGACGGCCGCACGGGTCGCGGAGAGCGCGTCCTCGTAGCGGTGCTTCTTCTCTTTCAGTTCCGTCTCGGTGGAAGCGCCGACCTTGATGACGGCGACACCGCCGGAGAGCTTTGCA
>DATLWQ010000319.1:0-2104 GCA_035576225.1 Fimbriimonadaceae bacterium
CTGGGAGGCGCCGTCGTTGTCCTGCGACTCGTCGTTGCCTGGCGGAACCTGGCCGTTCGGCGGGATGATTTGGCCCGTGTCAGGCAAGGCGGGATCGTGGTTGAAGGCGTAGAAGGTGCCCTTGTTGTCGCCCACATACAGCCAGGAGTGGGCTTCGACGAGGTTCTTGCCACCCGATGCGGGCGAAGCAAAGAGCGTGTCGCCATCAAGCGTGTAGCCCCACACTTCCCGGCGGCCTGCGACGTTCACACTCCCGTCCGCAAGCAGGGAGACGAGGCGCCCGCTGGTCGAAGGAACGACCACGACGGGCACGTCCGCCTGCAGCACGCTGGCGTTGTTGAAGACTGTCTGATAGGTGAAGATCGGCGAACCTATCGAGGCCGAACCGATCTCGCTCGTCTCCCACTGGAACGCACCGGTAGCGGCGTTCAGAGAGACGAACCGACCGCTCTGGTCCACGAAGAACACGGTGTCGATACCCGCGAACGGGCCGCCTCCTGTGATCTGCGCGCCAGGGACGACGACAGGGCTGGACCTGTCGAAGCGAACGAACGGGCCCGAAGGCGTGGTTAGCGACTGCCACACCATGGTGCCGGTCGCTTCGTCGACGGCGTAAAACGCACCGGCGGTCGGGCTCGTCGAGGTGCCCGCGCCGAAGTAGACGTTGCCGAACGCCACCGCCGGGGTCATGTTGACGGCGCCGATCGGTAGCGATGCAGCGTCGGGGAACTGCCAGCGGACGGTCGTCGTCTTCGAGACCGGATCTCCGGCTGCGTCCAGCGCGTAAACGCGACCCTGGGACGTCGGCACGTAGATCGTGGGGGTGCCGCCTCCAGGGCCGAAGGCGACGGAGCCCACAATCTGACCGAGAGCGCTTGGGGCGATCTGGGCGGCAGGAAGAGTCGGGTTGTAGTCGTCCGGGAAGGTCCATCGACGGCGCGTCGTACCGTCGCCGCGGCCGCCCATCTCGAGGCAGTAGACGCGGCCGTTCTTCGAACCGATGTACAGCAGGTCTACACCGCCGACGTTTTCGACGAGGGCGGAACTCATGTCGAAGCCAGTCGGCATTTCAGCCATGCCGTCCAGTCCGTCCTCTGCCTGCACGTGGTTGGGGTCGGTCGCCGGGTCGGCGGAGGGATAGACCCAATAGAGTTGCGGCGGATCACCCGTGGTCGGGTCGCCGTGGGCGTCCATGCAGTAGATCTTGCCGTCCTCCGTCGCCGCGACGATGACGTCGCGAACGGCGGTCGCGCCGCCGGGCAGCGTCATAGTTGCCCTGGTCTGCACTGGCGTCGAAGTGATCGAAAGGTCGGAATTGCGGACGAATCGCACAGCATCCGCGTAGACCGTCCGCCCCGCGTCGGCCGCTTTGTTCACGTGGTCTGTGACGCGGAAACTGAGCGGCGCCTTCGCGGAGTTTGGATAGCCGTCTGCCGGCTGTCCTGAGAACGTAAGCCAACCGTTGCCCGCCGACTGATCGACCTCGATCGTGTCGATGACAGTGCCGCCACTAAGAACCTGGTAGACAGCGCTGGTCGCGAGGTTGTTGGACGGCGATGCGGTCGGCAGCCAAACTTGGATCGTATATCCGCCTTCGGGCAAGGTCGGAGCCCAGGTCACGGCGCTGAGCGCGCCTCCAAAGGTGCCCGGTGCGTTCATGTAGTCCTCGCCGATGTGCGGGATGATCGTATTGTCGGGAACGAACAGGCCTGAAGAGGTCGATGAGCCGTTCCTGTTATCGACCTGGATGCGCTGGAACGCCCTGGAGTTGGCGGCGTTCGGACCGGTGACCCAAGCCTGCTTGTCGGAGGCTGCGCGATCGATCTCGGCCGTCGAATTGCCAAACGGCCTCTTGAACGGCCAGCTCCACACGAGGTTCTTCCGGCCGGTGAAGGTCGGATCGAAGACGTCGAGACCGTTGTGCGTGAACGAAGAGAGCACGCCGACGGAGACCTGCCTGTTGAGTAGGCCAATGAACGAATCCTCGTTCCTTGCGGAGACGACGCGCCGCGTATAGGCCTCGGGGGCGCCGGAAGGCGCGATCGCCTGGATCTCGCCGACGACGGGGCTGGCGACGTATTGGCCGGTCGCTCCCTCTTGCCCG
>DATLWQ010000320.1:0-6392 GCA_035576225.1 Fimbriimonadaceae bacterium
CCATACGAGCCTGGGGAAGTGCTCTTTCAGCGGGTTGTGGAGGCGCTGCGCGCGCTTGGAGTCAGGACGGAGACGGGGGTGTACGGCGCCGACATGAAGGTTGTGATGACGAACGACGGGCCCGTGACGCTCGTCGTCGACTGCTAGTCGGAGAGGTTGCAGCGGGGGACGATGCCGAACTTCTTCTCGTACTCCTTGAGAAGTTGCTCACAGCGCGCCTGAGGGTCTTCGTGCACCTCGTACTTGAAGCCTGTGGCGATCTTGGTGCAGGAGCCGTGCTTGCCCGTGTAGTGCTCCCGGATCTTGCTTTTCAGCCCGGCCTCATCGGCGTATCCGAAGTAGATCGTTTTTCCGCTGCTGAGCAACTGAAAGACGCCGTTGTCCTCGGGCACCTTGTTGAGATCGGCTGTTTGAAACGGGCTCCTCTTCCCACTGATCGGCATATTAAAGTGCATTTTACCCCTTAGGTTCAATTGAACCTGGTTTCTTGGATGCCTGACGGAGCCAGGCGTTGTGGGTCAAACTAAGCGTCGATGCCGACTAAGAACGTCCTCGTCACTGGCTCCTCCCGTGGGATCGGGCGGGCTATCGCCCTCCGCTTAGCGCGCGACGGTTGGAACGTGGCGGTGCACTATTCCGCGAACGAGGCTGCGGCGCGGGAAACGGCGGAGGCGATTGAGGGGGCAGGGTCACCCCCTCCTAGCCTCCCCCAAGGGGGAGGGACTTTGCTAGGGGTCTATCAGGCGGATTTGTATGATTCCGAGAAGGCTGTTGCGCTGGTGGAGAAGGTCGCGGGCGACCACGGTTTGGACGCGCTGGTGAACAACGCTGGCGTCTACCGTTCGACGAAGTTTCTCACCGACGACGAGGCGGAGGTCGAGCAGGAGTTCGAGGACACGTTCCGTGTGAACTGGCACTCGCCGCGGCGTATGACTTTCCGCGCTTGTCGGCACTTTGCGGAGCGGGGAGGAGGGAAGGTGCTCAACATCGTCAGCCGGGTCGCGCACAGGGGTGAGGCTGGGGCGAGCGCTTACTCTGCGAGCAAGGCGGCTTTGCTCAACTTGACGCGGGCTTTGGCTGTCGAGACGGCCGACGCCAACATCCAGCACTTCGCGATCGCGCCGGGCTGGGTCGAGACGGCGATGGTGCGCAAGGACATGGACAAGCGGCTGCCAGAGATCCTCTCGACGATCCCGCTTGGCCGGATGGCGACGCCTGAGGACGTTGCAGGTGCGGCCGCATACCTGTTGAGCGACGAGGCTTCTTACCTAAGCGGTGTCGTGATCGACATCAACGGCGCGAGTTATCTTCGGTGACGCTGGTCGGGGTCGTGTGCCGCCCTTACAGGGCTTCGCACCCATGGTCGGCGTCGGAACCCGGGGCGTTGCCCCGGGCTAGGGTACTTCCGCGCCTTCAGCGCTTTGGTTCGTGGTGGGCGGCGACGCTCCTCTTGGTTTCAGGATTCGGTGGATCGGGGGTTCGTCTCTCGATTGACAGGCTAGGCTGACTCTGGTGAAACGGCCCGGCGGGAAGGCGCGTCCAAAGTAACCTATGAGCGTGCTCGGCATCCTTGTCGCCGTCCTCGCCACCGTTCCCACCCAGGACGCCATCCAGCGGAAGGTGACGCTGCCCAACGGGGTCGGCGTGTTCGTCGAAGAGTCGAAGAAGGAGACGGGGTTTTTGCTTCACCTCTTTGTAGCGACCGGCGGCGCGCCCGAGGCGGAGGGACAGCGCGGAGAGCACCACCTGCTCGAGCACCTGGTGGCCAGAGGGCCGGACGGCGACTTGAGCAAGCAGTTGGAACTTCGCGGGATGTACCTCTCGGCCGACACTTTGCGCGACGGGATCCGGTTTGAGATCGAGGGCCCTTCCGACCAACTCGACTACGCGGTTCATGCGATGCGGGAGGTGATGAAGCCGCCCGTGGTGACGGCAGACGAGATCAAGCGCGAGGCGGGGGTCATCGCGCAGGAGGACGCAGTTCGGTCGCGCGCTTCGCGCATCAGCGCGGCTCTGTGGGACCAGGGGTTCGGCGCCGGCGTCTCCGACCCTGTCGGAGTCGTTGCGGACATCGAGAAGGTGACTCCAGAGCGGATCCAGGAGGTACACAAGGAACTGTTCCAGCCGAAGGCGATGACTGTCGTCGTGGTGGGCAACGTGGATGTGATCAAGGCGAGCACGGTCATTGCGGAGGTGTTCGGCTCGATCGAAGGCGACGGGGAGCCGGCGATGGTTCCGCGAAAGCCGGTCGAGCAGACCAAGGAGGGGTTTGCGCCGGGGGTGGCTGGTTCCGGCGTCGGGGTCTACGTCGGTTCATTTGGGAAGCAGGACACACTTGCGGTGATCGCCGCGGCCTTCGCTCTCGCCGGCGAGACGCCCGGCGCCCAGGCTGTCTACACGCCGACGCCGAACGGGGGACTTGTCAGTGTCGTCTATCAACGGCGCAAGGACGTCGACGATACGGACAACACGATCAAGATGCAGGGTGCACGGCTCTATGGAAACGGTCGGGCGACGCTGTTGCAGTGGCTCGACACAGCGGACCGGAGCGAGCGCGAGAAGGCGCGGATGTACGGGCAGATGATGACCTTTGAGAAGTACTTCCGTCTGCAGGACATAAGGGAGCGCGCGACGGAGATCACCAGGTCGGACTTCGCTGCGGCGCTGAACAAGTTTCTTACTGCCAACAGCGTGCGCGTCGGAGGGGCTCGATGATCGCGCTCCTTGTGGCCGCTGTGGCGATGCAGGACTCGCCGGTTCGAGTGCTCGAACTGGTGGAGCCAAGCGCGCCGTACATCGTCGTTCAGGCGAACATCAAGGCGCCCGCGCAGATGTCGGCACGCGAAGCGACGGCGTGGCAGGTGCTGGGCCGGTTGCTGTTGCTTGGGACGGTCGAGTACACGCCTTTCACGATCCGCGACTACGGCTCGCAGGCGGGGATTCCGCCGAGCGTGACGGTGATGCCTGACTTTATGCGGCTGGAACTGGTCGTGCCGAAGGGTGGGCTTTCGCTGGCGGGACAGTTCCTCTATGCGATGCTGACGCGGCCCGGTCTGCGCGAAGAGGACATCGAGAAGGTGATGTCTCAACTCGAGTCCGAGGAACAGTCGGCGTGGGTCAGCGCGCTGGTGGGTATCGACTACACGTACGACAAACTGCGGCAGGGCGACGTGCAGAGGCTTTGGGAGCACACGTTCCGGCCCGCAAACATCAACATCGTCGTCGGTGGCGTTTTCGACCCTGGTGCGGCGAAGAAGGAGATGGACTATCGGTTTTCGGCGTGGAAGCCTAATCCTGACCCTGGCCCTTTGCGGTTCGACACTGGGCCGAGCCCGCGGCTTTCGGTCCCCGGTGGTGTCTCGGCGTTCTATCTACAGGCGAAGTCGATGACGCCGGCGAGCCAACTGAGTGCGGCGCGCTTGCTCAGCGTCTTTGCGCTGGGAGTCGGAAGGGACAGTTCGATGACGCGCGTCCTGCGCAACAAGTTGGGGCTCTCGTACTTGCAGGGCGCGGTGCTCTGGCCGACGCGCGACGGGTGGCGTCCGACGTTCCTGATGGTGCGTAAGACGGAGAACGGCGAGGCGAAGTACTCGACGCAGATGAAGGAAGCGTTGGGCGAAGACGTGAAGACCTGGACGGACGAGACGCTCGTGCGGGCCAAGGCTATGGCGCGCGCGGCGTTCGAGCGCACCCTCCCGGACTCACCGATCTGGCTGGGCCCGAACGGCCCGATGGGGCGTTCGCTCTCGGACCACTGTGCGTGGCGCGGCTATTTGGAGATGGTGGGGTCTGGTTCGCTGCGGGAGGAGACGATGCTCTCAGCGATGGACAACGTCGATCTGGACCAACTGAAGGAGGCGGCGACGCAAACGCTCGACGAGAGCAACGTCGGTTGGCTTCCCGGCAGGCCCTAGCCGTTGAACGGCACGTAGTCGGGGTGCTTTCTGCAGAGCGGCAGGAAGTCGCAATCTTTGCAGAGCGCTTTGCCGACCGGGACGAGCGAATCGTAGTCGCGTTCTAGCACTTCTTCACCGAGCACGACGAGGTCTTGTCGGAAGTGCTCCAGTTCATCTTTATCGAAGACCACGGTGGCCTTTTCTCCTGAGCGTAGTGCGACGATACTCGCCGAGACGGCGACGCCGGGGTGCTTTGAGGAGAGCAGGAGGCCGTAGCAGTTCATGGCGAGGTCGCCTGAGACGTCCTCCGCGCTGACATCCTGCCTGCCCGATTTGTAGTCGACGATCTCGAGCGAGCCATCGTCGTGCTCGTCGACGCGGTCGATGCGCCCGATGAGGACGAACGGGCCGAGGTCGACGCGCAGGAGTTTTTCGATGTAGAGGGTCTTGGCCGTGACCGGCTGTGCTTTGAAGTTCTCGATGTAGTTCTCGACGATCTCCTTGCCCTCGGCCATCGCCTGCATCATGTCGTCCTGGCTCGCGTAGCCGGCTTCGATCCAGTTCTCTTCTAGCACGGCGACGGCCTGGTGGACTGTCGTCACGCCCTTGTCGCCCTCGTCGTGGAAGCGTTGCAGGACGCTGTGTAGGCTGGTGCCGAAACTGTAGTACGACTTCGAGCGGAGGTACCACTTGCCGCGCTCGTCGACGTACGTCCATTTGTACTTGTCCGGGCAGGCCAGGTACGTCGTGAGTTTCGACGGGCTCAGAGTCGGCTTTCTTGCCACGTTGTGATTCTATCCCTAGCCGCGCCCGGACAGCGTGGAGCGACGGGCCGAGTCGACGGAGCGTGCGGGGATTATCGCAAAACGCGTGTGCCAGAATCAGTCCATGTCCGTACTGCTCCTTACGTTGGCCCTGACGACCTCGCAGACACAGGAGCCAGCCATCGTCCCACGCCCGCAGAGCCTGGAGATGCTGGGTGGGACGGCGTTCGAGATCAAGAGGGGCACGGTGGTGTTGGAGAAGACGGACGAGCCGTCGGTCTCATTCCTAATCGACCTTGTGAAGAAGTGCACGGGGGAGGCTCCCAAGGTCGTGCGGAGCGCGCCGCGCGACAATCGCACGCCGGTCATCACGCTGGAACAGGTGAGCGACCTGCCGACTGAGGGCTACCGGCTGTTCGCGCAAGACAGGGACATGGTGGTCTCGTACAGTTCGGACGCGGGGCTCTTCTATGCTATCCAGACGCTGCGACAACTACTACCAGCGGAGATCGAGTCGGAGAGGCCCGCGCGGGGCACGAAGTGGGTCGTGCCTGCCGTGCGGATCAGTGACGCGCCGCGCTATTCGTGGCGAGGGATGCACCTGGACGTCAGTCGCCACTTCTTCCCGGTGTCGTTCATCAAGAAGTACATCGACTTCATCGCGATGAACAAGATGAACACCTTCCACTGGCACCTGGTGGACGACGGTGGTTGGCGGATGCAAGTTGACAAGTATCCGATGCTTACTTCTGTCGGCGCGTGGCGCGTGGACACGGGAAAGCCATGGAGTTACGGCGACCTGCGGTTTGTGGGAAAGGACGGCGCCGACAAGACGTACGGTGGTTTCTACACGAAAGACCAGATCCGGGACATCGTCGCATATGCGGCGAAGCGCCATGTGAACATCGTGCCGGAGATCGAGATGCCCGGCCACAACCTGGCTGCGCTCGTCTCGTATCCGGAACTCGGATGCGACGGTGTCACGCCTTTCCCGGAGGCGGGGGGATCGAACACGGACGTCTTCTGTCCTGGCAAAGAGTCGACCTTTACTTTCTTGGAGGACGTGCTGACGGAGACGATGGACCTGTTCCCGTCAAAGTACATCCATATCGGCGGCGACGAGGTAGGGAAGGAGCACTGGCAAAACTGCGCAAGTTGCCAGGCGAGGATGAAGGCTGAGGGGCTGAAGGACGAGAACGAACTGCAGAGTTACTTTGTGAGGAGGATCGAGAAGTTCCTGATCGCGCACGACCGGAAGTTGGTCGGTTGGGACGAGATCCTTGAGGGCGGGCTCGCGCCTGAGGCGACGGTGATGTCTTGGCGCGGCGAGGACGGGGGGATCGCGGCCGCACAGGCAGGTCACGACGTCGTCATGTCGCCGACGAGCCACTGCTACTTCGACTACTCCTATGCGACGACATCGACCAAGCACGTTTACGGTTGGGAGCCGACGCCGCAGAGTCTCACGCCGGAGGAGGCCAAGCACGTTCTGGGCGGACAAGCGAACGTCTGGACAGAGTTCATCCCCACAGAGCAGCGTGCGGAGTACATGGTGTTCCCGCGCATGCTAGCGACCGCCGAAGACCTGTGGACGAACGACGACCGCCGCGACTGGGACAGTTTTTCTAGCCGAATGATGCGGCAGTTCGCGCGGCTCGACGCGATGGACGTCAGTTACCAGATCCCCGCGCCCGACGTCGACTACACGGCGGCGGTGTTCAGCGACTCCGCG
>DATLWQ010000321.1:0-5776 GCA_035576225.1 Fimbriimonadaceae bacterium
GCTCGTCCACCGCCCGACCACGCGCGCACACCGAACTTCTGCTCATAGGTGAAGTCCGCGTGCGAGGGACGGAACTTCGTCCGCATCTCCTCGTAGTCGCCCGAGCGCGCGTCGGAGTTGCGCACGAGCATCGCGATCGGCGTCCCCAGCGTCTTGCCGTCCAGCACACCGCTCAGGATCTCGACTTTGTCGGCCTCTTTGCGCTGCGTTACGATCTTGCTCTGGCCCGGTCTGCGCCTGTCGAGGTCCTTTTGTACGTCCTCTTCAGAGAGCGGAAGAAGCGCCGGGCACCCGTCCACGACGACCCCGACTGCGGGGCCGTGCGACTCCCCGAAGGTCGTCGCCCGGAACAGGGTTCCGAATGTGTTGGACATGCGCGGCGAGTGTACCGGTCAGGCCAATTGCTGAACGCGGCGCGCCGCCTCGAAGTCATAGGACGTTAGACCGCCCCCGGCGTCGTGCGTGACATAAGAAACTTTGACCTTTTTGTAGCCCACCAAGAGGTCAGGATGGTGGTTCAGAGCCTCCGCCGATCGCGCGCAGGCGACCGCGAAAAGCACCCCATCGGCGTATGTTTTGAACTCAAATTCCTTGGTCAGGGCGCCGTCGATGATCGCCCAGCCGTCCAGCGCCTTGGCCCGCTCTGCGGCCTCTTCGGGGGCCAGCCTGTCGTAACTTAATTCACCCATGATTAGTGGGACCTAGGTTACCGGAGAGACCCCCCGACCCGACGGTAGAATGACTTTGCGGCTTGCGTCCGCAGGTTCAACGATGAATTCAACTGAAGTCTCGGATCGCCCTTTGACAATTAGTAGTGCAAAGCAGGTTTACATCAACCTTTCAGTGCCAGAACTTGTCGAGCATGCAGTCCGAAACGGGGAGGGAGTCCTGGCAGCCAACGGCGCCTTTGTGGCCAAGACGGGGAAGTACACCGGCCGCACGCCAAAGGACAAGTTTACGGTCAAGGAGCCGACGTGCGAGAACGAGGTCTGGTGGGGCAACAACCAACCGATGACCCCTGAGACCTTTGCGCACATCAAAGCCAAGGCCGCGGCGGCCATCCCCAACAAGTCTCTCTACATCGTGGACACGTTCGGCGGTGCCGACCCGAAGCAGCGCATCGCTGCCCGGTTTGTTGTAGAGAAGGCGTGGCACGCGCTCTTCATCAAGTCTCTGCTCATCCGTCCCGACGAGGACCAACTCGCGTCGTACAAGCCCGACTGGCACATCTACGACCTGTGCACGGAGACTTGCGTCCCGCAGAACGACGGCACAAACGGTGAGGCCGTCATCGCGCTCAACTTCGCCCAGAAGGAGGTCGTCATCATGGGGACCGAGTACGCGGGCGAGATGAAAAAGAGCGTCTTCACCATCCTCAACTACCTCCTGCCGCTCAAGGGAGTCCTGAGCATGCACTGCTCGGCCAACATCGGCAAGGCGGGCGACACGGCCCTCTTCTTCGGACTCTCCGGAACGGGCAAGACCACGCTTTCGGCCGACCCGGAGCGGAGCCTCATCGGTGACGATGAGCACGGCTGGACAGACGACGGCGTGTTCAACATCGAGGGCGGCTGCTATGCCAAGTGCATCAAACTGAGCCAGGAGGGAGAGCCTCAGATCTACAACGCCATCCGATTCGGCTCGGTGCTGGAGAACGTGGTCCTCAACCCCGACCGCACCCCGGACTATGACGACGGCTCGCTCACCGAGAACACCCGGTGCGCCTACCCCGTCGAGTACATCAATGGCGCCGTCATCCCGAGCATGGGTGGGCATCCCAAGAACATCGTCTTCCTGACGGCCGACGCCTTCGGCGTCCTGCCTCCGATCAGCAGGCTGACCCCGGAGCAGGCCATGTACCACTTCCTGAACGGCTACACGGCCAAGGTCGCCGGGACGGAGGCGGGCGTGACCGAGCCCCAGGCGACGTTCTCGACCTGTTTTGGCTCCCCGTTCCTGCCGCTGCCGCCAAAGCGCTACGCGGACCTTCTGGGCCAGAAGATCGCCAAGCACGGCGCCAAGGTCTGGTTGCTGAACACGGGCTGGACGGGCGGCGGCTACGGAGTCGGCAACCGCATGAAACTCGCCTACACCAGGGCGATGATCGAGGCGGCCTTCAACGGCTCTCTCGACTCGGTCGAGTTCGTGACGGATCCGGTCTTCGGGCTCAGCGTGCCGACCTCGTGTCCCAACGTGCCGAGCAACGTGCTCCAGCCCAGGGAGACCTGGTCGGACAAGGCCGCCTACGACGCGCAGGCGAACAAACTCCACCAGATGTTCGAAGAGAACTACAAGAAGTTTTCCTAGCGCAGTCGCCAGATGCCGTCGACGTCGGGGTAGACGTTCTTGATCTCCGCCTCGGGCGGCTTGAGTTTGCCGAGGCGCCCGCTCACGTAGATCACGTTGATCCCCTGGACGTGCCTGGCCTTCGAGTCCTTGTTGTATCCCTTGCTGGAGTTCCTGAACGCCAGGCGAGTGATCCAGTTTGAATCGGGCGTCAGCGGGCCGTTGCTGTCGTCGTAGCCGGCCATGAAGGCGTCGTAGGGGACCTTGCGGCCGGAGCCGTCCAGGAACGGCAGGGGGTCGTAACTTCCCATCGAGCCGTCGTTCGAGGTCTCCAAGAGCAGCGCGGTGTTGTCCGGCTGGTCGAGCAGCAGGTAAGGCGACGCGCTCATGCCGACGTACATTCCATAGGTGAGTTTGAGCCCCTTGCTCCCGCCGGGCTTCGTCCCGATCGCCGGCATGATCTCGTCCTCGTGGGCGCTCGGACAGTAGAAGTTGACACGCCCGTTCGTGTACATCGAGATCATCGACGCCCACACGTACGGCTTGCCATCGTGCAGTTGGGGCTCGCCGTTGGCCCCGATGTCGTAGAGCGGCGGAAGCCGGTCGCCGTTCAGGGCCGCGTATTGGATCATTGCGCTCCAGATCCCCCTCATGTTCGTCTCGCAGGTCTGCTTCTCGCTCTGGTCCTTGCAGCCCTTGTACAGCGGCACGCCCATGATGAACATCCCGATCAGGATGAAGGCGATGTACTTGGCGTCCTTTCTTGAGAAATATTGGCTTGAAGTCGATCCGGACGCGCCTTCAGGTGCATCGACGTCGTACTGCCCGAAATCGCTCATGGCTTCTGCGCTGTCGCGACTCGCGTGTCGTCGATCAGTTCGTACTCCTTGAGACTGTCTTGCAGTTTGGCCATGTCGACCTGAAGGTCGTAGTGGAGGGCGTCCTTGACCGGCAGCATGCCCAGTTTAATGTTGGACGTGCCGACGCTCTTGCCGAAGAGCAGCAGGGTCGCGAGTTCCTCGTCGGTGAACGCGTGGCCGGTGAGGTCTGAGACCTCGTTGATCATCGCGCCAGCGCTGAGGAACTTCTTCGTGGCTTGCTGCTTGAAGGCGACCAGGAACGCCCTCTGCCTGGCCTGGCGCAAGAAGTCGCTGTCCTTGCGGTAGCGCAGGTAGCACATCGCCTGGTATCCGTTCATGTGCTGGAGCCCAGGTTGGAAGTCGATGTAGAGGTCGCCAGCCTCGTCGGTGTACTTCAGGCGCTTGGCGACGTCGATGTCGATCCCGCCGATCATGTTGACCATCTTTTGAAAGACGGGATAGTCCACGACCACGACGCGGTCGATCTTGATCCCGAGCAGGTTCTCGACCGCCTCGCGCGCCAACCGTGGGCCGCCGATCGCATGGTAGGCGTTGATCCTGCGGGCGTGGTACCCGGGGAGGTCGGCCAGCGTGTCGCGTGGGATCGTGATGCCCGTGATCCTCTTCTCCTTGAAGTGGAGCCGAGCGACCATCATCATGTCGCTCCGTGCCGCGGCCTTGTCGATTTTCTTGCCACCGGGAGCGCGGTCCTCGTCGGTGCCGAGAAGCAGGATCACCAGATCGCGCCTCCCGAACACTTCTTGCGGCGTCTTGTGGAGGAGCCCCGCCGTGAACACCTGGGCAGTCAGGCCGCCCGAGCGAATGAGCCCGATGAACGTGCCCAGAGAGAGGCAGATGAGCAACAGCACGCCGTAGAGACACCACACCAAGACTTGGTTGCCCTGGCCCGTTCTTGGCGCGCTGCGCATTCTCAAAATCGTACCTCTGCGGATTCAGACGGTTAAGGACCGTCTGAATCACAAAACAGACCTACGGCGCAGATAGTTTCAGGCGGCTACCAACTGCCGCCGCCACCGCCTCCGAAGCCGCCCCCAGAGAAGCCCCCGCCGCTGCTAAAGCCCGATCCTCCTCCGCTCGCCCCGCTAGATCGAGGTGGCGTCGCAGCCGCGCTGCCGAAGTCGCTGGTCATCGACCGCAGGGAGCTCGCGAACATATAGGTGCTGAACGTCCCTCCGTAGGGGTCGTTGTACCAAGAGGGCGGCTCGGTCACGATGTCCTTGAAGGCGTCGTTCCATTGCTCGATCAGGTCGAACGCAACGGCGTAGGGAAGGTACTCCTCGTACTTCAGCCCGTCGGGGTGTGTGTCGACGACCCACTTCATGTAGTTCTCCCGGTGCCGCATCATCTCGTAGAAGCCGTTGACCTCACGCCGGCACTGCGTTCCGGCGTACGTGCGCTTTGGCATTTGGTACCCAAAGATGACGGCAGGGATGAGTCCGAGCCCGATTCCGAGGGCCATGATTATCGGATCCTGGATCAGCGAGAACTTGGAGAGTAGGAACCCGATCAGTCCGGCGAGCAATATTCCTCCGAAGATCGCGCCGACCCGAACGCTGTTTGGGTCTGACTTGTAGTAGCCCCGCTTCACCAGATCGCCGTAGATCGTGTTCTTCAGAGACGTCACGTTGGGAGCAACGTATTGCCGCATTTCTGCAGTCGTAATGTCTGTGCCACAACTGGCAAGCGAAGCGTGCAGTTCCTCCTCGAACGGCGAGAGGTCGGGCGTGCCGGTCTTGTCCGTGAGGTGGAGCGTGTACTCCCGCGACTTGAAGAGCCCCTCCTTTTGCTCCAGGCTTACTGTCAGGTACCCCTTGACGGCCAGCGACATGATGCCCGCTGCAAGGTCGCGCTGGTCCACACGCTCATCGATCATGGCGCCGGTCTCGGCTGGGCCGAGCCCTGCAGGCGGTTCGAACCGGACCGTGGTCGGGCCGTCTTTTTCGTCTCGGCCGAACCTCGACCAGAGGGAGCCCATGATGAGGAACACGAAGAGCGGCGTGAAGACAGGGAGGTACTCCGTCACCCGAGCGACGAACTCCTGCCACGGCGTCGGCCTGGGGACTACGCTCGCAGGCACGCTCAGCACGAAGGTCAGGTTATTGTAGGCACTGAGCGGCTGGTCGCGCTCGCCGGAGAACACCCCGTCCTCCATCGAGAGCGAAGTCTGGCTCGAGTTGTTCGCGTCCACGTCGCCGAACCCATTGATCTCCGCGTAGTTTGCCGAGCCGTACGACCCGGCAAAAGCCCGGCCGTGGATCTGTTCTTCGGCGGCCCCCTTCGGGAACGTAACGCGGAAGCTCGCCTTCTCGATCGGTACGCTCCACCCGGTGCCAGTGACGTTCCAGTACAGTTCGGCCCTCGGCTCCCAGTTGTCGTCGTCGAGCCAGTTAATCGCTCCGAAGACCGAATAACTGATCACGTACGTTATCTGTGTCCCAGCAGGGAGTAGTACGTCGGCATCTCCCATCCTGATCCTGATGTCGTCGCCCGACCTCGAGACCTTTGTCGTGACAGGCTCTCCTCGCCCCGTCGTGACGTAGTTCAGGTTGAGGTGGATCGCCCGCTCCTGCCCGTGCAGCGCGGGATAGACGACAGGGATCAAGCGATAG